>JBDTDX010000316.1:0-1994 GCA_039922815.1 Granulicella sp. | reverse complement strand
GCCAGAGGCAGGGGCCGGCTGCTCGCTCGATGGCTTCGCGGTGCTCCAGTGCTAGCAGCGCGGGATCGCCGATGAGCAGGGCGGCGTCGGCTTGCTCGAGCATGGCGATGGGGTCGGCGGGAGCGGGGAGAAATGTGGGCTCGGTGCCGATGAATTTGCGAAAGAGTACCTGCGTATAGGCGAGGGAGCTGCGGGAGGCTGTGTCTGCGGCGATGGTCTTTACAGTGTTGAGGGTGCAGCTTCGTTTGATGATGAGTTGGATAGAGCGGACGCGGTCGAGTGAGGCGATGGTGCAGCCGGGGACGATGGCGAGCTCGGAGGTGAGCGAGGCGATGGGGATGAGGCCGAGGTCGGCGCGGCCAGCGAGCAGTTCGTCTGCACAGAGCGACGGTTGGGTGTAATGCAGTTGGTAGCGCTCCCGGAGCGGTGTATTGTGCGGGGGATGGTCGAAGTCCCACATGAGAGGAGCGGGGTTGAGGAAGTCGATGGCGGCTACGCGCAGGCGGGTTGTGGCTGAAGAGGGCAAGTGTCTAGTTTATGGGATGTGAGCGGAGGAGTTTCGATGCGTCGAGCAGTGGTTGGGTTCTATCAGGACGAAGAGGCACACTGGGTGGCGAAGTTGGACTGCGGGCATGGGCAGCATGTTCGGCATGATCCGCCGTGGACGGTGCGCGAGTGGGTGACGACGGAAGCGGGGCGGATGGAGAAGATGGGGATGATTCTGGAATGCAAGAAGTGCGATGAGGAGTTGCTTTAGCCGTATCGGGTGGTGATGGCGGCGTGATATTTTTCTAGCCCTATGAATCGACGCAGATTTCTCTCTTCTTCCGGCGTGGCTGCACTTGCAGCTGGCAGCGGCGCGACGCTATCCGCAAAGGTTGTCCCTCCTGTTTCCCGCAAGCCAGTGTTGATGAAGCTTGGGTGCCAGAGCGCGCCTACAAACGAGGCGCATTTGAAGTTCCTTGCGCGCTATGGGGTGAAGAATATCTGCGGGTATCCGGAGGTTGCAGGCGGCGGGATTGATGCGACGGTCGAAGAGCTGAGTCGCATGAAAGACCTGGCGACGAAGCTTGGGATCGAGATTGATTGCGTGGGTCCACCGGTGTTGACGTCGAGTTATATCGACAACGAGAAGCATCCGGCGATCATGCTGGCGAAGAGCCCGGAGAGGGATCGGGATATCGAGTCGATCCAGAAGATGATCAGGAACTGCGCGCAGGTGGGACTGCCTGCCATCAAGTACAACATGAGCATTCTGGGCGTGCTGCGGACCGGCAGAGTCCCGGGACGCGGGGATGAGACGCTGAGCCGGTGGAAGCTCTCGGAGGCGCATCCGAAGACGCCGCTGACGATTGCGGGGCACGTCGATGGGGACCAGTTCTGGGAGCGGATTACATATTTTCTCGAGCGCATTATTCCGGTGGCGAATGAGTACAAGATTCGGATGGCGTGTCATCCGCAGGACCCGGGCGTGCCGCCGGAGGGGTACCAGGGCGTGGACCGCGTGCTGGGGACGGTGGATGGGCTGAAGAAATTTGTAGGGATTCACGAGAGCCCCTATCACGGGCTGAATTTCTGCCAGGGGACGGTGTCGGAGATGCTGGCCGATCCGGGAAAGGAGATCTACGAGGTGATCCGGTACTTCGGGTCGCGGAAGAAGATCTTCAATGTTCACTTCAGAAATATTCGCGGACATCGGGATGATTTTGTCGAGGTGTATCCGGACGAAGGCGATGTGGACATGGTGCGGGCGATCAAGGTGTATCGCGAGGTGGGGTATCCGTATATGTTGATGCCGGACCATGTGCCGCTTGCCGAGAGCGATCCGCGCGGGCTGCAGTCGTTTGCGTTTTGCTATGGGTATATCCGCGGGCTGATCCAGTCGCAGGAGAGGATGGGGTAAGCCCGCGCTATTCGGAGGCGGTTGAGGGAGTCTTCTTGTTCCAGGTGGCTCCAATCGTCCGGTAGAGGTAAGCGACTTTTGGCGGGAGGTT
>JBDTDX010000315.1:0-3644 GCA_039922815.1 Granulicella sp. | reverse complement strand
ACCACCTGGCGGCTGATCGCCGGAGCCAGCGTGGGTTTGGGGTCGGTCAGCGAAGGATCGCCCATGCGGGCCGCCGTCACGACGTCCGGCTTGTGCATGATGAAGAGGCTGACGCGATCGGTGAGCTTGTACTGGGCGCGGCTGTTTTCAAGCGCGATGCTTGCTGCTGCCTGCTCCGGCGTGGGCGTCGGAATAGGCAGGTTCATGGCGGCGAGCCGGTCCTTGGCATCCTCGACGTGCGCTGCGGCGGAGTGCTCGAGCACCACGCGGCGGTAGGCTGCGGAGGCCTGGTCGTCATAGATCTTTTCGAGGCGGGCTTTGCCGCCTTCGGGCAGCTTCAGGCTGCGAACGTAGCGCGCTTCGGATTCGTAGGCGTCGCCGAGACCGATGAGGACATCGTCCATGTGGCTGTAGAGCGGGTAGGTATCGACGACGGTCTGATAGCGTGCGATGGTCGCCGCCCAGTTAGCGTGGGTTGCGTAGAAGGCACCGATCTCGGACTCGCGGGTTGCCTGCACCTCCTGCACCTCGCGCAGCCTCTGCTGGGCAGCGGGAACGAGGGTCGACTCGGGGAACTGTTGCAGCATCAGCCGATACTCTTCTTCGGCATGCTTGGCCTTCGAATAATCGCGGTCAGGCTTGTCCATCTGCCGGAAGTAGATATCGCCGACGCGCATCTGTGCTTCAGCGGCCTCGGGGGCGTTGGGGAAGAAGGTGATGAAGTCCTTATATTCACTCTCGGCCTGGGTAAGCGCGGCGGTGCCGCCTTCCTTGTACCAGGAGTCGCCGATGGCGAGCTTGGCGCGCATCTGGTATTGCGAATCGGGATAGGTATTAAGCAGCGTCTGCAGATCGAGACGGGCGACATCGAAGTGGCCGCGTTTGCTGGCGATCAGGGCCTTGTCGAAGAGTTGCTTGTCAGGCAGGGAGGCGTCGGCGCCGATCAGGGGGTTGTCTTTCTTCTCCTTGCGCAGCTTCTTCTTGGTGTCCTTCGACTGGACGATCTTCTCTTCTTTCTTCTCCTGCCGGGTAAGCTTTTCCTTCTTCGCCGGGACGACGGCGGGATTGGTGCTAATGGGCGCGGGCTGTTGCGGCACTGGGGCTGCCTGTTGCGATCCGGCATCCTGTGCCCGGGCGGTCGGAGTCACGGTAAACAGTGCGGCTACGGCCACTCCGGCCAGAAGGCCGGCATGCATGCTGGGAAAAAAGGAACGCTTCGTCATCAATCAATCAACCCCAATCGCCTCGCGTCCGGCCACAGATTCGGTGGACGCCCAGGCTGGCTTTATTCTAAATCTTTCCGTCGATCTTGTATGTCCGGATCAGCCGCGGGTCTCAGCGGCGGAGCGGGCGATCTCGAGGAGGCTTCGGGCGTTCTCGATGGTCTTGCCCGGCTCAAAGACTGCGGAGCCTGAGACGAGCATGTCGGCTCCTGCTTGGACGACCTGAGCGACGGTATCGTGAGCAACGCCGCCATCCACCTCAATGCGGAAGTTCAGGCCCATCTCTTCGCGGAGTTCGGCGAGGTGGGCGATCTTGTCGAGCGCGAGCGGGAGGAACTTCTGGCCGCCGAAGCCGGGGTTCACGCTCATGACGAGAACATGATGGACCATGGGCAGAATCTCAATCAGCGTTTCGACCGGGGTGGCGGGGTTGATGGTGACGGCGGGCTTCATGCCATGCTGCTCAATCAGTTGGAGCGTGCGGTGGAGGTGGCGGCAGACCTCTTGGTGGACGTTGACCATGTCTGCGCCTGCCTCGGCGAAGGCGGGGATGAAGGCGTCGGGATTCTCGATCATCAGGTGACAGTCGAGCGGGAGCCTGGTGATGGGGCGGATGGCCTTGACGACGGGCGGGCCGAAGGTGATGTTGGGGACGAAGTGGCCGTCCATCACGTCGACATGGACGATGGTTCCGCCGCCCTGCTCGGCGAGGGCAATCTCCTCGGCAAGGTGTGCGAAGTTCGCGGCGAGTATGGAAAAGGCCAGTTCAATCACGATAAGAGTCCTTATCGGGAGTTTAGCAGCGGGACGCAGTGTGGAGTTTGCTAGAGCTTAAAGATGTCTCCGTTCTCCATGCCTGGCAGCAGCAGCTGATAGTTGCCGCCGGGGAGCCTTCTGATGCGGCGATCACGAATATTCTCTGAGACTGGCTTTTCGGAACAAACACCCAGGAACGCCCACGCTGTAGTGAGGTGAAGTTCGATTTTGATGAGAGAGTTCATCTCGCTCCACTCCTCAGTTACGGCGAAACCGGCGCGTGCGCTTTCCTGTGGACGGCCAACACTGCCTCCAACATTGCGGTTCAATATGCGCAGATCGGTGAAGCCGGGAACTTGGTGGCCGTGCGTGTACATCGCAGCCCATGGAGCCCAGAAAGGTGAGGCAAATCTTTCTGGGCCAAAGAGGGTATTGCGGATTCTGTGGCCGTGCTCGTTGTGACGTGAAGTTGCGGCCCACTTATACATCTGAAATCCAATGTGAATTTCGATGAGGCTTGGTGTCGGGTCAAGGCGGAAACTATCGATGTATTCGTCGTCAAGGTCCTCGAACTGAGAAGCCGCTGTAAGTTTCTGGTTCTTCGGAATCTTCGGCATTGGTGCGGTCCCAACTTGTAGAAATTTGTTGTAGCGAATGTACAGTGTCAGGCTGCTGCGGTGGGTGGTGAAGAAAAATTATTTGTCTGGAGAGGACGTTGCGCGGCGAGATCGGAAGGAAGGCGCCTCTACTATGGGAACTTCGCGCTCGACGTCGGGACGGCCCTCGTGGAGGATACGGGTCTTGAGCTCCTTTCGGGCGGCTTTGGCGGCGTCGCGCTGGGTATCGGCCATGGCGGCGGGTTCGCCGAGGACCATGCGCGCGGCTCCGCGAAGGATGCGGCGCAGGGGCCACTCATGGTTGGCATTGGGGAAGAAGATTTCGCCAGTGCGCTGCTTTTCGGGCCGGTAATACCAGCGGCGGAGGAGCGAGAGGTGATCGCTGAGGAGAGCGATATCGGTGGGGTCGTGCAGGCGCTCTTCAAGGGACTCGATGGTGCGAGTGGCGCGGGTTTCGGGGCTGTCTAAAGTTGCGGTTGGGGTTGCGGTGGGCTCGCCTTCGAGCGGCACGGCCTGGAGCATAAGCGGCTGCGCGAAGAGGCTGCTGCCAACGCTGGTCTGCTCCTTGACCGCGCGGACGCCGAGGGTGGAGAGGCGGGCGGGGCCGGCGAGGCAACCGCTGTGGAGCAGGAAGACAGCGGCTTCGCTGGCGGTGCTGTCGGCTTCGATATGAGCGGCCTTCTGCACAATGACGGCGCGCAGGGCGGGGATGGGTTGGATGAGTTCGGCGGCGAGCGCTTGGGCGGATTTGACCTTGTGCCATTGCGTGTGGAGGGCTGCGGCCTTCTCGAACTCCATCGCGGCGGAGGCCTCTTCGCGCTCGAGGCCGATGGAGATGATCATGCTCTCGCCGTGCGTGTCGAAGAAGCGTTTTACGGCGGCGGCCTCGGCGGAGTATGCAGCGATGCCCTCGGGCGTGACGGCCTGATTGCAGGGCGCGAGGCACTTCTTCATCTCCTGGTAGACACAGCCAGGGTGTTCCGGGTAGGGCTCGAGATCTTCGTAGCAGCGGCGGATTTTGAAGAGGTCGAGGACGGCGTCGCAGTAG
>JBDTDX010000314.1:0-2046 GCA_039922815.1 Granulicella sp. | reverse complement strand
GGTTTGCCGTCTGCATACGCTTTGCTTCTCCTTTTTCTCGTTCGAAATCCTGCATCCAGTTTAGAACTCGGGGAGCCGTCATCCCCGTCAATCGATCGTTCTTTTCAACCGCCAAAAACTCGTCCTGCGTTCTCCCGCAAAGTAGCAGTTGCGAGAGACCGCTATGTGCGCTTATCGTGTAGGTAGTCCGGCTATCGCACGCCCTCGAATCGCGCCTGAGCCCTGAAAGGACCGCCATGAGCCTCACTCCCCGCCGCCCAGCCCCTGCCACTTCCCTCGAACCAAAGGACGGGATCCCTGTCCCCATCAAGGAAACGCCCGCAGCCGCGCTCAATATCTACACCGGCGACCCCAATTTCATGACCTCGCTCGCCCGCGGCCTCATCGTCATCCAGGCCTTCACGCAGCAGTCTCCCCAGATGACCATCTCGCAGCTCAGCGTCAAGACCGGCCTCTCACGCGCCGCCGTCCGCCGCTGTCTCTACACGCTCACCAAGCTCGGCTTTGCCGGAGCAGAAGACGGCTCGCGTTACGGTCTCCGGCCCCGCATGCTCTCCCTCTCCAATAGCTACACCGCATCGAGCACCATCGCGACCGCCGCCCAGCCCATCCTCGAGCGCATGTCAGCCGCCTTCCGCGAGTCCTTCTCTGTCGCCACGTTAGATGGGGAAGACATCGTCTACGTCGCACGCACCACCGTCGAGCGTGTCATGGTCGCCGTAGACCTCCACATTGGCAGCCGCCTGCCCGCCTACTGCACCAGCATGGGGCGCGTCCTGCTCGCCTACCTCCCCACCGAAAAGCTGGAGCAGTATCTCGCCCGCGTCGATCTCGTGCCCCGCACGACCCGCACCATCATCAGCGCCGACAAACTTCGTATCGCTCTCCGCAACGTCCGCCGCACCGGCTACGCGCTCGTCGATCAGGAGCTCGAAGTCGGCCTCCGTTCGCTCGCCGTCCCTGTCTATTCGCCCGCTGGCCGCGTCGTGGCCACCATCAACCTCAGCGGCCACGCCCCGCGCATGCCCGTCTACGACATGCAGACGCGCTTCCTGCCGCACCTCCGCAACGCCGCCAATGAGCTCGGAGTCTTCCTCCGCTAGTTGTGCGGAGAAAGGCACCGCGCGAACGAAAACTCCGCCGCTGCCTCCACCTTCACGCTACCGGACACAACAGGCACCACAACCGCCTGCCCCGCCCGGAACGAAACACCGTTGACGCTCCCTGATCCCTTCAACCCCACCAGGCAACCAGCGCTCGGCATCTCCACCTGCGTCACGCCACTCCCCACATCAAACCGATCAACCGAAAAATACTGCTCCTCGATCAATCGTACGAAGCCATCCCGCTTGCTCGGCGCAACTTTGCCCGCCTTGGTATCCGTCTTCATCACCCGCAGCCCATCTTCCAGATGCAGCTCGCGCGGACGCCCATAGTCATACAGCCGATACGTCACATCGCTCGTCTGCTGCGTCTCCAGCAGCACCACGCCCGGCTCAATCGCGTGAACGGTTCCCGCATCCACAAACACCATGTCGCCCACCTGCACCGGCAACTGGTTCAGCAGATGCTCCATTGTCCCCGCCGCCACGGCTGCGCGAACCTCATCCCTACCCACGCCCTCATGCAGGCCCAGCGCCACCGTGGCTCCCGGCTCCGCTTCCAGCACATACCAGCACTCCGTCTTCCCCCGAGGCTGTCCCATCGCCTGCGCCAACGCATCGTCCGGATGCACCTGCACCGACAACTTCTCATTCGGAAACAGGATCTTCACCAGCAGCGGAAACTCGCGGTCGCCCTGCGGTCCAACAATCTCATCGCCAAACTCCTGCACAGCCGAGGCCAGCGTTCGCCCAGTCAGCGGTCCCGTCTCCACCAGCGATTCCGGCCCCGTCAGCCAGGCCTCACCCACCAACTCTGTCGTTCCCGTCTCCTCATACCAGGGCCGCAGATTCGGCCTTCCCCAGATGCGTTCACTAAATCGCGGCGCCAGCCGAAATGGTTCGAGTATCTTCATGGTCATCTCGTTTCTCTCCACTGAAACCC
>JBDTDX010000313.1:0-3631 GCA_039922815.1 Granulicella sp. | reverse complement strand
CGGGCAGGTGGGGATTGGGGAGCATGCTACGGTGGGGAAGGGCGTGATTCTTGGGGGCGGGGCTGGGGTTTTGAGTGGGAAGAAGATGTTTGGGGCGGGGAAGGTTTTCTGGGGGCGGCCGGCTCGGCCTCTGAAGGAGTATCTGCGGGATTTGGCGCGGCTGCGGCGGGGGTAGAGGGTTACGATCCCACCCTTCGCGATGGGGCTGCGAAGGATGGGGCACCCGGGGGTTGTGGGTGACAGCTGGAGCGAGCAACGGCAGATGCAAATGCAGGTCCTTCGGCTGCGCGGGTTGCGCTTCGCTCAGGATTAGAGTTTTGGGGGGGCAGAGAACAAGCAACGGCGCAATGCGGGGGTCTCTCCACTTCGCTTCGCTTCGGTCGAGATGACGGCTTTTGGGGCGGGGCGGAGATGACTTTGCAAAAGCTGATCCTGTCCCTCCAGGTGGGAATAGGCTGGTGGTATGGCGATTGTGGTGGTGGGTGGGAGTACGCGGAATATTGGGAAGACCAGTGTGGTGGCTGGGCTGATCCGGGCGCTGCCGGAGAGGCGGTGGACCGCGTTCAAGATTACGCAGTTTGGGCATGGGGTTTGCTCGGCGAATGGGGAGGCTTGCGACTGCGTGACGGCGGATCATACGATGGCAGTGAGCGAGGAGCGGGATGGGGCGAGTGGGACGGATTCGGCACGGTATCTGGAGGCGGGGGCGGTGCAGTCGTTCTGGGTGAGGACGCGACAGGGGCAGTTGGCGGAGGCGATGCCGCGGATTCGGAAGGAGCTGGCAGGGGTGGAGAATGCGATTGTGGAGTCGAACAGCATTCTGCGGTTTCTGCGGCCTGATCTTTACCTGAGTGTGCTGGACCCGAAGACGGCTGACTTCAAGGATTCGGCGCGGCTGTTTCTGGATCGCGCGGATGCTGTGCTGCTACCGGAGGGGGAGCTGGGGAGGCCGGAGTGGAGCGGGGTGTCGCTCAAATTATTGGCCGGTACTCCCCGTTTAGCGATGCGGCCGCCGGTTTATGTGACTACGGAGATCGTTACGTTTGTACGAGAGTACCTAGGTCGTCCGGGCAATAGTAATGTGGCGCTCTAAAACGCGATAAATGATTGAAAAGCGAAGTACTTAAGCATTCAATCGCACCAGCCCTTCACTGCAATCATACGGTGAGCGCAGAGCACACGCATTCTGCCTGGGAGACATTACGGTACAGGTAACTTTCGAGGTCTTATGGAAGCACACTCGCCCGCGGTCAGCAACCTTCTGTTCTTTGTTCTTTATGCGGCGGTGACGTTGGCGTATCGACGGATACATCGCAGCGTTCCCCAGGCAGTGCGGGGATGCAATTGGTTCATCTTTTCGAACGTATTGCTTGCGCTGCCCTTTCTGGAGCAGATCATTCCGGTCTTATTTCCGTACCGGGAGGTGACTCATTCGGCGCTGCTTTTCACTTTGATTGGCAATCTCTCTCTGCATCGGTCGTTCGCGGAGTTGCGTGACCGGGAAGAGGAGCTATGGAGGTCGCAGCTTGGGGTGGTTGCTGCGGGATTGAGTCTATGGTTCCTGATCGTTCTGAGGCATTCGCAGACCGGGGGCGGGCTGACCGGGGACGCATGGATGAGCCTGATTTTTGGGATGCAATATGGTCTGATCGGGCTCATGATGTTCCGGTCCGTGCAGGACATGGAACGAGCGGCGGGATGGTTTGCAGGTACAACGGGTGTGCTCTACGGGGTCTGCAATCTGATCTGGTTCGGGGTCTCGGTATTTTTGCCAAAGTACGGATGGAGTGGGATGGATCATGGCTGGTCCTCGCTGCGGATGGTGACCCATGCGGCGCTTACGCTGAGCTTTCTACTGCTATTGGCCTCGCGGCTGCACATCCAGATGCACCGCGAGACGGAGCTGGATGAGCTGACGGGTTTGTTAAACCTGCGGGCGATTCGGCGCGAGGCGGCGGCGGCGATTGAACGCTGCGCGAAACGGGGACGATCGATTGCGGTGGTGATGATCGACCTTGACGGCTTCAAAGAGGTTAATGACATGCTGGGGCATGATGCCGGGGACGTGCTGCTATGCGGTGCGGGTAGGGCGCTGAAGGGAAAATTGCGGGAACAGGACAAAGTGGCGCGTCTGGGTGGAGACGAGTTCTGCCTGCTGCTGCCGGGCATCGACGAAGCGGAAGCGGTCGGGGTGGCGGAACGCTGCCGGACGACGCTGGCGGAGATGACGATCCTGTACGGCGGGGAGCAGCTTCAGGTGACGGCGTCCTTTGGCGTCGCGCATGCAGAGGCTGGGGACGCGGACTGGGACGAACTGCTGCGCAAGGGCGACAGGGTGATGTATGAGGCGAAGCGGAAGGGCGGGGATCGCGTGGCGGTGGCCCGCGCAGGAGTGTCGGCAGTGCTGACCATGCAGGGACGGGTGTGGCCTGTGACGGATTATAGAGAGGCGACGGGGATCAACATCAGGTCATAGGCGAGTGCGACCTCCTTCTGCACGAAGGGCTCGGCGTAACGGACGCCGGCGAGCAGGCCGTAGTGGCGGGCGGTAGCGAAGGTGGTTTCGCGAATGTCTGCCTCGTTGACGAAGAGGCCGCTGCCCTCGGACTGCTGCGCGTACTGCGACTGGTAGGCCATGAGGGACTGGAAACGCTGCTCGGCGAAGGGTGTGATGTCGACGACGAAGGTGGGGCGGACGTCGGCGTAGAGACTGGCATAGAGAATTTTGAAGGGGCGGTGCGGGGGGTGCTGCTCGCCCGGGGTTTGGATCTTGGCGAGGCCACTGACGAAGCAGGCTTCGTAGCCGAGTGTGGCGGCGGTGTAGTGGTCGGGGTGACGGCCCTGCCAGTAGGGAAGAATGACGACGCGGGGGCGCAGGCGGCGGAGGACAGCGGCAATCTTCAGGCGGTTTTCGAGGGTGTTCTGGACGTTGCCATCGGGGAGGTCGAGGGCTTCGCGATGGGTGACGTTGAGGATGCGGGCGGCTTCGGTGGCTTCGCGCTCACGGTCGGCGGCAGTGCCGCGGGTGCCGGATTCTCCCTGGGTGAGATCGAGGATGCCGGTGCGCCAGCCTTTGGCTTGCTGGACGAGGAGGGTTCCGCCGCAGGTTTGCTCGACGTCGTCGCGGTGGGCGGCGATGGCGAGGATATCCACTGTGCAGGGAGTAGGGGGTAGGGAGTAGGGAGTAGAGGGCGCCATGGTTAGAGTTTAGCGATGAGGGCGTACCGCACGGGCTCTAACTTTTACGAAAGACTAAGGGCTGGAGTCGATCCAAGCAAAATGCAGATCCTACGACTACGCCTCGCGCGATAATGCCGCGAGAGACTTCACTCAGGATGACAGTTTTTTCAATGGGAAAAGAAGAAACGCGCGTTGCGGAAGAAGGCAGGTGGGGAAGTGTGGGTCGCTCCCACCCTTCGCAAAGGCGCGAAGGATGGGGCACCCGGGTTTCTATTCCCTATTCCCTACTTGCTACACCCTGTTTTCTAGTTGGCGGCGTTGGTCGTGGCGTCCATGTAGGCTACGTCGAGGGCTGTGCCCTGGACGGTGACGAGGGTGTTGTCGATTTCGGAGCCGTCGACGGTGTTGAAGACGTGGACCTGGCCGCCGTACGCGGTGTACATCTTGTGGA
>JBDTDX010000312.1:0-3884 GCA_039922815.1 Granulicella sp. | reverse complement strand
AAAGCGACTCCCTGCCGTCGCCTGGTGAGTCCCTCGACCCGCATATCAAGGCCGGGAGTGAGGATGATGTGGCGGCGGTCGGTACGCGAAATATTGGCGGCCGGGGTATGGGGAACTGGTACTCGACGGACTGGGAGATCCGGAACGGCAAGTCGTATTCGATGGAGATTGAGAAGTCTGCTCACCTGGTGACAGATCCGGTGGTGGTCGAATATGTGAACCGGGTTGGGCAGAATATCGTCAAGAACTCTGACTGCAAAGTGCCGTTCACGATCAAAATTATCGACTCGGACGAGATCAACGCGATGGCGCTGCCAGGCGGCTTTTTCTACGTCAACTCCGGGTTGATTATGGCTGCGGATGAAGAGGCGGAACTGGCCGGGGTGATGGCGCATGAGATTGCGCACGTCTGCGCGCACCATGCTGCGCGCGAGGCAACGCGGATGAACTATGCGCAGATTGGGTCGATTCCGCTCATCATTATGACGTCCGGATCGTATACGGGCTATGGCATCTACGAAGCGACGCAGTTGGCGATCCCGCTGACCTTCCTGCAATTTTCGCGAAACTTTGAGGCTGAAGCCGACTGGCTCGGACTGCAATATATGTATCGCGCGGGCTACGATCCGCAGGCATTCATCCAGTTCTTCGAGAAGATTGACGCGCTCGAGAAGCACAAGCCGGGGACGCTGGCGAAGGTGTTCTCCGACCATCCGCAAACGCCAGACCGAATCAATCGTTCCGAGGATGAGATCGCGACGATCATGCCGGCGAAGCCCGACTATATGGTGACGACCTCGGAGTTCGACGATGTGAAGGCACGGCTGGCGCGCATCGAGAACAAGCGCAAGGTCAACAACGGCAAGGACGGCAACAAGCCGACACTGCGCCGTGTGGGTAACAATAGCGATCCAAACTCGAACAATCCGAACTCGACCGACGACCGGCCGACGCTTGGCCGCCGGAACTAAGGCCGACGCGCCCTGCGACTATCTCCATACTTGCGCGATAAAATAGCGTATGACCACAAAGAGCACAGGCTATACGGACGACCATGCGAAGTCGGGCCTCGACACTAAATTTCCTGATATTGAAACCTGGCCAAACCAGTTCAAAGCGTATGAAATTCTGGTCGACGACCCGGAGTTTACGAGCGTCTGTCCAAAGACAGGCTTGCCGGATTTCGGACGGCTGACGATCCGTTACATGCCGCGCAAGAGTTGCCTTGAGTTGAAGTCGCTTAAGGAGTATCTGTTCACGTATCGCAATCTGGGAATCTTTCAGGAGAACATCGTGAACCAGGTGCTGGATGATGTGGTGAAGGCGTGCGATCCGGTGTGGGCTCATGTCGTCGGAGATTTTCGGCCTCGGGGCGGGATTTCTACGGTGGTTGAGGCAAAATATCCGAGGACCTGCAGTTTAGGCGAGTAGAGCTTTTTGCGGTGTGAGAGACCCTGCTATGCTCCCCACAGATGCCTGAAACGAAACCATCCAAACTGCCCATCGCCTCCGTTGCCGGTGCGACGACGGCGCTGGTCTTGCTGACGGCGCTGAACTTCGTCAACTACATTGATCGCTACATCCTGCCGGGCGTGCAGGAGATGGTGAAGCACGAGTTCAACGCGAGCGATGAACGGATCGGCGCGCTGACATTTTATTTCATGCTGGCCTATGTGCTGGCGTCGCCGGTAACAGGATGGCTGGGAGACCACTTCAAACGGAAGCCGTTGATTGTGGGCGCGGCGCTGTTTTGCAGCGGCATCAATATCCTTACAGGGACTGTGCATAACTTCGACTCGCTGATGATTCGTCATGCGGCGCTGGGTTTGGGCGAAGCTTGTTTCGGGATCTTTGGGCCGGTGATTCTTGCAGACTTTTATCCGGATGATCAGCGTAACCGCGTCCTGACGATCTTCAATGTGGCGCTGCCTGTCGGGGCGGCGCTGGGATATCTGATTGGGGGTGTGGTGGGCGGGCGGTACGGGTGGCGAATGCCGTTCTATGTTTCGGCGGTGCCTGGCATCATCATCGCCTTGCTGATCCTGTTCCTGATGAAAGAGCCTGAGCGCGGGGCGAGCGAGGGAGAGAAGCCGAAGCTGGAGAAGGGCGCGGTGCTTAAACTGCTCAAGAATCCAGCCTACCTGACAGCAGTATTAGGACTGGCTGCGGTTACATTCTCGTTGGGCGGTATCTCGTGGTGGATGCCTTCGTTTCTGCAACGGGTAGATGGCCGGTCACCTGCTTCTGCGGGGTTTCTGATGGGCGCAATCACGGTCGTCACCGGCATTTTTGGAACGATCACAGGTGGATGGATTGCTCAGGTGTGGTCGAAGCGAAACCACCGGGCACTGTATCTGGTGCCGGCGTGGAGCGCGCTGTTGGCTGTTCCTCCGGCGCTGGTATGTTTCTTTGGGCCGAAGGCGCTGATTCTGCCGATGCTGGCAGCTGCTCAGTTTTTCATCTTCCTTGGAACGGGGCCGTTGAATGCGGCGACGGTGAACTCAGTCGGTCCGGGGATTCGTGCGACGGCACTGGCCGGGCAACTCTTCTTCATTCATGTGCTGGGGGATGCACCTTCGCCGCGAATTATTGGCTTAGTGAGTGATCACAGCAATCTGAACATGGGGCTCGGCGTGACGCTGATTACGTTTGTCATTGCCGCGGTACTGCTGTTCATCGGTGCGCGGTATGCGCCGCCGCTGCATACCGAAGCTGGCGCCTCTCGCTCATGAGCGCACATCTACTGCTGCGCATCGTGCAAGGGAGTGCGTGGCTGATTGCGATCAGTTGGATCTATAAGGCAGTCGAAGCGGCGCTTGGACTGCGCCGCATCGCGAACTTGCTGGAGGAGCGGTACGATTGCCCTGTGGCGGGAACTCCCCTGCTTACGGTGGTTGTTCCGGCTCGCAATGAGGCGGCGGATATTGCCGAGTGTTTGAAGAGCCTGATTGCACAGGACTATTCCAATCTACAAATCATCACGGTCAACGATCGTTCTACGGACGAAACCGGTGCGCTGATGGACGCGCTGGCGAAGGCTTTTCCGGAGCGCCTGCGGGCACTGCACATCACGGAACTGCCGGAGGATTTGCTGGGCAAGACTCACGCCATGGCGATGGCGGCGAGTCAGTCTCAAGCAGAGTGGCTTTTGTTTACGGATGCGGATGTGCTGTTTCGTCCTGATAGCGTGCGGCGCTCGCTGGCGTATGCGGTCGCGAGTGGAGCGGATCACCTGGTGACGATGCCCACGACGATTATCAGGCGATGGGACGAGGGTGCGCTGCTGGGATTCTTCCAGATCTTTGGACTATGGGCGGCGCGTCCGTGGAAGGTCGCTGACCCGAGGGCGCGGCGTGATGCGATCGGTGTGGGAGCGTTCAACATGATCCGTCGCGGTGCCTATGAGCAGATTGGCGGCTTCGAGGCTCTGCGAATGGAGATTGTCGAGGATCTCGGGCTGGGGCGGCGCGTGAAGCGAGCGGGGCTGGCGCAGCGAATTGCATTTGGCCGCGAACTGGTACGTCTGCACTGGGCTTCCGGTGCGCTGGGTCTGGTCCGTGTGATGACCAAGAATATCTTCTCAGCCTTTCGGTTTTATATCTCGCTGACGCTGATAGCTTGCGCCTGGCTGATCGCCTTCTGCGCCGCCCCTGCGTTTGGACTGCTGTTTTCACAGACACGTCTGCCAGCCATTCTGGCCCTTGCTGCGATTGCGGTCACGTACTGGTTGTATGGAAAAATCTCAGGTATCCCGGCCTGGCAGTCGCTGCTTTCGCCGATCGCGGCGCTGGTGTTTGTGTACGCGCTGCTGCGTTCGATGGTGACGACCTTGCGACAGGGTGGCGTGATGTGGCGAGGAACGTTCTATCCGTTGAAAACATTGC
>JBDTDX010000311.1:0-3167 GCA_039922815.1 Granulicella sp. | reverse complement strand
CGGATTGTCGAATTGATTGGGGAAGAATGCAAATGGTGGATGGATATTCGATTCCCTCCTTTGCGATGAGGCTGCAAAGGAAGGGGGCACCCGAAAGATGCAGTTGGGGTGTAGGAAGGCAAACGCGGATTCCCTTCGAGAATGACAAACAAAGGACACAACAGACTATCCACCGACTGCTACTTGGCTCTAAGGATAGAGGCGGCGCGAGGGCTGTAGGCTATTCTGCTGAGGGTGAGCTTGCCTGACGAATTGAAAGTGGATCGCGATGCGGCGATGGATGCGGCGATCCGGGAGAACCTGGTTGCGGCGGTGCCGGAGCTGGAGCTGCCTTCGGCGGAAGCGATGCCTGCGCCCAAAGGACGGCGGGCGGCGGCGACGTTCATCTTTCTGACGGTGACGCTGGACATGCTGGCGATGGGAATGATTGCGCCGGTGCTGCCGCGGCTGATTACGGACTTTATGCATGGGAATGCGTCTACCGGCGCGCAAATGCTGGGGATCTTCGGGACAGTGTTTGCGGGGATGCAGTTCTTTTTTTCGCCGGTGCTGGGTTCGCTCTCGGACCGGTTTGGGCGCAGGCCGGTGGTGCTACTTTCGAACTTCGGGCTTGGGTTTGACTACCTGCTGATGGCGTGGGCTCCGGCGCTGAGCTGGCTGTTTGTGGGGCGCGTGATCTCGGGGCTGACGGCGTCGAGCATACCGACGGCGATGGCGTATATGACGGACGTGACGCCGCAGGAGAAGAGGGCGCAGGCGTTCGGGCTGCTGAGCGCGGCGTTTGGAATGGGGTTTGTGCTGGGGCCGGCGCTGGGCGGGATTCTGGGTAATATCAGCCCGCGGCTGCCGTTCTGGGTGGCGGGCGGGTTGAGTGTGGTGAATGGGCTGTACGGGGTGTTTGTGCTGCCGGAATCGCTGCGGAAGGAGCATCGCAGCGCGTTCTCGTGGAAGCGGGCTAATCCTGTGGGGTCGCTGGGGATGCTGCGGCGGAGCAAGGTGATGATGGGGCTGTCGGCGCTGCTGCTGCTGGGGTACCTGTCGCAGCAGTCGCTGATGAATGTGTATGTGATCTATGCAGACTATCGGTTTCACTGGACGGATCGGACGGTGGGGTTGTCGCTGGCGCTGGTGGGGACGATGTCCGGACTGTATGGGGCGCTGCTGGTGAAGCGGGCGGTGGCGACGTTCGGCGAGCGCGGGGCGATCTCGCTGGGATTGATTCTGGGCGCGGTGGGCTATGCGATGCTGGGACTGTCGAAGACGGGGATGCTGATATGGTTTGCGATCCCGATTTTGAATGGGATGTCGATTGTGTGGCCGACGGCGCAGAGCATGATGTCGCGCGAGGTGGGACCGTCGGAGCAGGGGCAGATGCAGGGCGCGATCAACAGCCTGCGCGGGATGGCGGGGCTGCTGGGGCCGGGCCTGTTCACGTATGTGTTCAGCAAGTCGATTGGGGTGGGGGCGTGGATTCACCTGCCGGGGATGGCGTTCTATATGGCGGCGGGCTTTCTGTTGATCTCGCTGGTGGTTGCCGAGATAGTGCGGCCGGCGCGGCGTGCGATGGTGGCGGTTTGAGCGTGAGGTTTGCGCCTTCAGCGAAAATTCATGGAGTTTTGCATCAGACTGGGGATATGGGTCTCGATTTGAAACTGGGTATGCGTGAGGAGGGTGTGTGCTTCCTGCTGATGGTGATGGCGGGGTTGGGGTTGAATGCGAGGCTGCTGGCGCAGACATCTCCGCACGACATGGTGGCGAAGATGGTGGCGAATGAAGATCGTGCGGAGCAGCATCGCGAACACTACTCCTACCTATCGAAGGAGAGGTCGGAGCGGACGGGTGGGCATCTGTGGACGGAGCGAGTGGCGGAGACGAATGCGGGCAAGGTGCGGATGTTGATCGCTGTCGATGGCAACCCGCTGACGGGCGAGCAGCAGGCGGCGGAGCGCGCGCGACTGGCGGAGATTGCGGCGCATCCCGATGCGTTCGCGCGGCGCGAGCAGGCGCTGCGGAACGATGAGAAGCATGCGAAGGAGATGCTGGAGCTGCTGCCGAAGGCGTTCCTGTTTGACCCGCCGGTGGTAGAGGGCGGGTATACGCGGATTCACTTCAAGCCGAACCCGGAGTATGCGCCGCAGTCGCTCGAGGAGCGGGTGATGCGGGCGATGACGGGAACAGTGGTAATTGACCCGGCGGGACGGCTGCATGAGTTGGAAGGGCGGCTGCCGGAGGATGTGGCGATCGGCTTTGGGCTGATCGCGACGGTCAAGGCGGGGAGCAGCTTTGCGACGACGCGGGACCGCGTCGCGGGGGATGAGTGGAAGACGGCTACGCTCGATACGGATATTGATGGGCGGGCGATCTTCTTCAAGACGATTGGGAAGAAGGAACATGCGGAGCGGAGTGGGTATGTGTTGCTGCCGCATGATTTGAGTGTGGCGCAGGCTGTGGCTTTGGTGGAGAAGTAGGTTCTTAGATCTGAAGGGTTGGTGGCGCTACATTCCCTCAGGGGCTAAAGCCCGGCTACCGTGCTGGGTTGATGGCGCGGCTCAAGCCGCGCCCTTTCAAAGCGTCTCATAGGATCGTCTGGCTACTTGGTTTCGCGGTTGGTGATGCTTACGCGGAAGGGTGGCTTGGCGGTTTCGGCGGGGTCCTGGGTGTAGGTCTCGGTGGTTTTGGCGGGGTCGTAGTTGCGCCAGAGCCAGGTCATCTCTTCGGGGAACTCGGCGCCGCCTTCGGCCTGGCTGTGGGGGCCTTGGCCGAAGCTGAAGCGGAAGTCGTAGTGCTTGAGCTTGAGGGCGTTGGCCATGCGGATGTTAGCGAGGGGCCAACTGCCGAAGTTGGGATTTTCCTGATCGTTGTTGCCGTCCTGAATCCAGACGCGGAGATTGCGGTGTTGCTCGCGAAGGATTTTTTCGGGGTAGTCCTGGCCGCCGTCGGCGACGTTGGGCTCTTCCTGCCACTGGATGGCGGTGAAGCTTCCGATCCAGCTGATGATGCGGCTGAACTGGTCGGGCTGCTGCCAGCCGGCATTGAAGGAGGCGATGCCGCCGGAGGAGCTGCCGGTGATGGCGCGGCTGTAGGCGTCCTTGCGGAGGTTGTATTTTTTTGCGACCTCGGGGAGGAGCTCGTCGCGGAGGAAACGGGGGTAGCGGTCGGAGACGACG
>JBDTDX010000310.1:0-4384 GCA_039922815.1 Granulicella sp. | reverse complement strand
AATCGAGACGCAGCTTGGGCAGACGCTCGACGCCCTCCGCCGTGGCATGACGCACCTCCCCGACCTTACCTCCGATACGGCGGCATTGCTGCTGAGTCAACGCATCGATCTTCTGGCCCGCGCACAGGATGTCTCTCACCTTGCTCCAGAACAGGCCGGCCAGCGCATTCGCATTCATGGCGACTACCATCTTGGCCAAATCCTGCGCACCAAAGCTGACTATGTGATCCTCGACTTCGAGGGCGAGCCGGCCCGATCGCTTTCCGAGCGCCGCACCAAGCAGTCTCCCCTGAAGGACGTGGCCGGGATGCTGCGCTCTTTCAGCTACGCGGCTTTTGTCGGGCTCGACCAGTTCGCGCAGCGCCGTCCAGAGGCCGCAAAGAGCGGCGAGCCCTGGGCAACGCTGTGGCAGAATGCTGTCGCGACCGCGTTCCTTCATGCGTATAAGCTCACGATTGCTGCTAATCCGCATCTCATTCCAAAAGCTGAACAAGCACAGGTTCTTTTGAACTCTTACCTGCTCGAAAAATCTCTCTATGAACTGCTATATGAATTGAATAACCGCCCAGCATGGGTTCGCATTCCGTTGGCTGGTATTCTCGCCCTGTCCAAGTAGCGTTATGATGAGCCGCCACCCCTAAGAAGAAGAAAGTGCCGATGGCCAATCTCGAAACCGCTTCCGCAACAACCTTCACCGCCGCTGAGCCCGGAAGGATTCCTGGTCTGCTCGTAAGCCTCGCTGCGCTTCCTCACGAAGCTCTCGAAACCATCCTTACTAATCTTGCGCTGGCCTTTCCTGACCAGAGCCTGACGGTGGTCTATCCGGACAGCACACCGACAAACTCCGAAGTATCGGACGCTATCCGCCTGATTGCTTATACGCCGCCAGTGGTCTCCACGACGAACTGGATACTGACCGCGACCGACTATCTCAACACCTTCAAGCTTGCCAGGGAACATCAAGCTACAACCTGCCTGCTGCTTGGCGCCGAAGCCAGATCGCTGCACCCCGGCGCTCTCCGCGAGCTTGCCCTTGCAGCTACCCGCAACGATCTGGCCATGGCTAGTTACGACATCGGGCCGCGCGAAGGCCTGATCAACTCCGCCATTCTTTATCCCGTTACCCGCGCCATCTATGGTGCGCGTCCTCGGTTTCCACTGGCGCTTGACCTCGGCCTCTCGATTCGCATGGCCGAACGGCTTGCTAATGCGGCGCAGAAATTTACTGCCGTCAACCAAGACGACGCTCTCCTTTGGCCAGTCGCTGAGGCGGCCGCTGCAAATTTCACCATTAACGAGGTGATGGCAGGTGCGCGCACACTGCCGCAGCCCAATGGCCTGGATCTCAACTCTCTGCTGGCGCTGCTCGCGGGCTCGCTCTTTGCGGACGTGGATCTGAAGGCCAGCTATTGGCAGCGCGCGCGCGCGACACAGTCTCCGCGTCAACTTCCGTCTGCCGCTGCGGGCGCAACCATGCCGGACGTCCAGCCAATGCTGGACTCGTTTCGTCGTGCGTACACCAACCTGCACGAAATCTGGTCCCTGGTACTGCCCCCGCACTCGCTGCTCGGGCTCAAAAAGCTCTCTCTCATGCCCCCGGCAGAGTTCTTTATGCCCGATGCACTCTGGGCGCGGATCGTCTACGACTTCATTCTGGCCTGGCGCCTGCGCACGATCAATCGCGGCCATCTGCTTGGAGCGCTGACACCGCTTTATCTGGCCTGGGTCGCCTCCCACATTCTGCTCGCTCATGGCGGGACAGCGCTCGAGGCACATGTTGAAGCGCAAGCTGCCGCCTTTGAGGCTGACAAACCTTATCTCGTCTCCCGCTGGCGCTGGCCGGACCGATTCAATCCATAAATCTCTGGGCAAATAATCTAGTTATTAAGCAGACTTTTTTAACAGATCTTTTCAGCTTTTAGTTAGCAAGGAGCTACCACTATGGGTCTCTCATTCGCCCTCTTTCTTCAGCAGCTTCCTCAGTCCGACCAGGCTACCTCCCTCTACACGCAGCCGATGTACGGGCAGCCCACTTATGTGGACACCACAACCATCTGGAGCCACATGACCGACGCGTTACAGCAGTCCGTTTACCGCGTCGTTTCACTGCTCGTCAGTATCCTACCCGGCCTGCTCGCTCTGATCATTGCGCTTGCGATCCTTACGGGAATCGGAATCCTCCTGAGTTGGATCGCGCGCAAGATTCTGACCGCGGTCAAGTTCGACGATCGCTTCGTCCACAGCGGCACCACCGGCGTTGCCGACTGGTCTCCCTCGCACAGCCCTACCGCGCTTGTCGGCCGGATTGCTTTTTGGGGTTGCGTGCTGCTTGGACTCATCATCGGCATCTCCGCCTTCGATGCCTCGTACGCTACCGGATCGGCCCTCAACTTCTCCTTCCTGCCGTACTTCACCCACGCCATCAGCGCGCTGTTGCTGCTGTTTGTCGGCAATCTGATTGCACGCTTCCTCGCTCGTTCCATTCTGATTGGTGCCGTCAACGCGCAGCTCCAGTACGCCCGCTTCCTCTCGCTCGGGGTCAAGTGGCTTGTGTTGGTGCTTACGGCAGCCATGGTGCTCGACCATCTCCAAATCGGCGGAACCGTCGTGGAGCTGGCATTCGGCATCCTGTTCGGCGGCATCGTTCTTACGCTTGCGCTCGCTGTCGGCCTCGGCTCCCGCGATATTGTCAGCCGCTCCCTCGAACGCACGGTAGACAACAGGCCTGATCCTCTGGCTCCCATAGCTCCCCCTGTAGCGCGGCACGAGGAGACGGAACCACTCCGTCACTTTTAGCGGTCGGCAACTTGTAGCGACATACGAACTAAGCAAAAACCCATGACGCGGCAGCTTGCGTGGGTGCAACCCAGCCATTTTCAAGAGCCATAGCCGCCCCAGGAAGCTCTCGCACCCATTTCTCTGCTGCCGGAGTTATTTTCTTTTCCAGGTGCTCATCTCGCGCTACTATCAGGTGCGCGGAAGCTTCGCGCACTCGTCTGTCCGGACCGGCCCTTTTATAACATCCTATTTTTGTGAGGAAGATCATGGCTCCCAGGAAAATTGCTCCCCGTTTTGCAACTCAGGAAAGACAAGTCCTCCCCGGCAGCGAAAAAGCAGCGTTTCACGTTCCTACGGAGAAGCCATCGAGCGGCAGGATCACTGTCTCCGTGGTCGTTCGACGCAAGAGTGAACTCGATTGCAAAACACTTGGTAAGGTACGCATCACACGGGCGGAATACACCAAACATCACGCCGCCGACAAATCCGATCTTAAACTTATCCATACGTTCGCCAGCGAGTTCGGGCTCACCGTCGAGCCACATACCCCGAAGCCCGAGCGCCGTACCGTCCTGATCAGCGGCACAGTCGCCGCCATGCAGAAGGCCTTCGGAGTGACTCTACACAATGTCACCATCGACGGCACCACGTATCGCATTCGTGAAGGCGCTATCCACCTTCCTAAAGAGCTTGAGGACGTCGTCGTGGCTGTTCTTGGGCTCGACAATCGTCCCCAGGCCAAGCCCCATTTCCGGCTCCGAGATGACTCCGCGGCTCCCACTTCCGGCATCGTCGCGCACGCCGCCGGCACCTCCTACACGCCCGTGCAGGTAGGACAGCTTTATCAGTTTCCCACCACCTCCGCTGCTGGCCAGACCATCGGCATCATTGAGCTGGGGGGCGGATACAAGACTGCCGATCTCACCGCCTATTTCAAAACTCTCGGCGTCAAAGCCCCTACGGTCACGACCGTTTCTGTCGACAAGGGCAAGAATGCCCCCAGCACTCCCAGCAGCGCTGATGGCGAGGTCATGCTCGATATCGAGGTTGCGGCCGCCGTAGCGCCAGGAGCGAAGATCGTTGTTTACTTTGCCCCCAATACCGACCAGGGTTTCATCGATGCCATCGGCTCCGCGGTTCACGACACCGTCAATAAGCCAAGCGTCATTTCCATTAGCTGGGGCGGCCCGGAGTCAAGCTGGACGCAACAGTCGATCGCCACCCTCGATGCCGCCTGCCAGTCCGCCGCCGCACTCGGCATCACGATCACCGTGGCCTGCGGCGACAACGGCGCAAAGGATGGAACCTCGTCCAATGTCGTCGACTTCCCTGCATCCAGCCCGCATGTCCTCGCCTGCGGCGGCACGAAACTTGTCGGCACCGGCTCGACTATTACTTCGGAGGTCGTCTGGAATGAGACCGCTCTAAAAGAAGGCGCCACCGGCGGAGGTGTCAGCACTGCATTCGCGTTGCCGACCTGGCAGGCCAACTCGGGAGTTCCCAAGGCTGGCACCTTTGCCGGCCGCGGCGTTCCCGATGTGGCCGGCAATGCCGATCCCGCGACCGGCTACGTGATCCGTGTCGATGGGCAGAACATGGTCATTGG
>JBDTDX010000309.1:0-3041 GCA_039922815.1 Granulicella sp. | reverse complement strand
TTTCTCGTGCGACTTGCATGTGTTAGGCACGCCGCCAGCGTTGATTCTGAGCCAGGATCAAACTCTCGTTTAATCTTGGTTTGCTCGCCATCCAACGACAGGGGTCGGGATGGATCGAGCGCCCCCGCTGCTCGAAAGAGCGGAGGTTTATAACTAGTGAGAATGACTAAACCAATTTCGTATCATCTCACGATTGGCACGTTCAACTATGTTGTCAAAGATCCGGACTGCATTCGCCTAAGCGGGCAGTTTTGGATCAAGGACTCAATCAGGCAAAAGCCATGATATGTGTCCTCGAACTTGGTAGCACTGTTTCTCGTCTTGATTTGCTGCTTAGGGGAGTCGCTTTTAGCGTTACTCCGCAGCGTTTGACGTTTCAGCGAACTTTCCAAGACTATCGGGTTTCGATGTCTCTGTCAACCTTTTATTTTACTTTCTCGGATCAGACCCGAGTGGCAAATCAAAGCTTGACGGCTCGCACAGCGCAGAACTTTCAAAACATCGAAACGACAGAGAACTGCCGCGGGGCACTTGGCTCCTGGTACATCAACTGCAGTGGCTTGGGTTGGATCGGCAGGCCGGAGGCTTTGCACTTTGATCGAACGCTTGGACTGCGCTCCGACTTCCCTTTCACTCACTTGCTGCCAGAGTTCAGGTGCGAAGCTTGTTTCTATTTCTGCAACTCACTCAGAGTAACCTGCCGTACACACTCTTGACAAGTCTTTTCTTCCGTTCTCGAAGCTCCACATTGCCCGCTTACAAGCCCGATACCTCTTTGCGACTTCCTGAGAGTAGCAGCCCGGCGGCATCCATGCAACCTGGCGCCTGTTGATAACTCGCCTATTCTCCCGGCAAACGCCACGCCCCCAGTAAAGACGTGGATTTCGTGAGTTTATAAATCTTTGCGACGTGCACCAGTCTTCGCAGACTTCCTTACCTGCCGACTTCAATTTGTGGCAGATGAAAACATCTATTCCGTATATCCGACATTGCGTCCCGGCAACCGCTACAATTCGCGCATGGAAGCCAACGAGATCCAGGAATTTTCCAACCAGCTCAAAGAGGCAAACGGGGACGAGGGTCACAAAGAGTCCCTCACCAGCATCTCTCTCGCGATCTCGATTCTCGCGGTCCTTGTCGCCATGGTGACCGTCCTCGGCCATCGCAGTCATACCGAGGCCGTTCTCATGCAATCTCGCGCGGGCGACCAGTGGAACGAGTATCAGGCCAAGAAGATTCGCGACGACAATCTCTCCGTCGTCGTAGATACCCTGAGCCTCGAAACTAACCTAAGCACTGCCGCGCAGCAAAAGATCGGCGAGTACAAAGATCATATTGCCAAGTGGAAGGGAGACCTGACCGAAGAGCAGAACAGCGCCCATGAATTTGAAAAGGAGGTAAAGGTCTCTGAAGCCAAAGGCGGCCGCTACGATCTCGGCGAGGCGCTGCTCCAGATCTCCGTCGTCCTCTGTTCCGTCACACTGTTCACGCGTAATCGACGCTACTTTTTCTTTGGACTCACGCTCGGACTTTGCGGCTTGCTCGTCGCCTCAAGCGCACTCCTCGTTCATTAGACGGCATCAGAAGCAAGTTCCAATGTCTTCTCAGGCAGGCTTCGTAATCACGCCCAGATCCACCATGCCGTTGACAAAATACTGCACCGCCAGCGCCACCAGCAGAAGCCCCATGATGCGCACCAAAATGCGAATCCCCGTATCCCCCAGCGCGCGCGCCACCTTGTCCGAGTTCCCCAATACCAGGTAGCAAATTCCTGCCGTAATAAAGATCGACGCCAGGATGGCCACCATCTGCCAGCGCGTCTGCGCCTGCCCCACCAGCACCATCACGCTCGTAATCGCACCCGGCCCAGCCAGCATTGGAATCCCCAGCGGCACAATTCCTGCGTCTTCCTTGGCCGAGGCTGCCACCGTGTCCCCGATCGATTCCTGTGTCGCCGAGCGTTTCGCCTCGAGCATGTCCAGCCCAATCAGCAGCAGAATCACGCCACCCGCAATCTCAAACGCAGGCAGCGTAATGCCAAACAGTCGAAAGATGTACTGCCCGGCCACCGCGAACGCCGATAAGAACACGCACGCCGTCAGCGACGCCTTCCACGCCATCCGCCGTCGGCGCGCCTTATCGGAGCCCTCGGTCACTGCTAAAAATGTTGGAAGTGCCGCGAACGGATCGACAAGAAAGAAGATGGAGCTCAACGCCAGCAGCGAAAATCGCACATAGGCCGACCGTTCCAGAACGGCCAGGCTGACGCTGTGAGCATCAAACATCATCCCTCAGTCTCTCACGACGTCGTTATAATTGAGGACAATCGTCAGGAGAGATCATGCCCTTACAATCCACCGAAAACATCTGGCACAACGGCCAGCTCATCCCGTGGGAAAAAGCTCAGATCCACGTCATGAGCCACGCCATCCACTACGGTTCCTCGGTCTTCGAGGGCATTCGCTGTTATGCCCAGGCAGAAGGCGCCGGTGTCTTCCGGCTTACCGAGCACATGCAGCGTCTGCTCGACTCCGCGAAGATCTACCGGATGCCGCTCCCGTATACGCTGGATCAGCTTATTGCTGCGGTCGTCGATGTCGTCGAAGCCAACGGCGTCACGCCCTGCTACATCCGCCCCATCGCCTTCCGCGGTTATGGTGAGATCGGCGTCAATCCCCTCAAGTCTCCCGTCGAGGTCTACATCGCGAACTTTCCCTGGGGCAAATACGTCCCCGGCAACGACGGCGCAGACGTCTGCGTTTCCAGCTGGAACCGCCTCGCGCCGAACACCATGCCGTCGCTGGCCAAGGCGGGCGCTAACTACATGAACTCGCAGCTCATCCGCATGGAGGCCGAGATCAACGGCTACTCCGAAGGGATCGCGCTCGATGTTAACGGCTACCTCTCCGAAGGTTCCGGCGAGAATCTCTTCCTCGTCCGCGGCGGCACGCTCTACACCACGCCGCTCGCTAACTCCGTGCTCAATGGCATCACTCGCAGCTCGGTCATCACCTTGGCGCACCATCTCGGCATCCCTGTGG
>JBDTDX010000308.1:0-3371 GCA_039922815.1 Granulicella sp. | reverse complement strand
GCGATGCCGGAGAGGATCTGGCGTTTTTCGTAGCCGAGATCGACCTCGAGGCGGAGGAGCTTGTCGGCCTTGGGGATGCGCTCGGCGACGATGATCTGGGCGACGCGGAGGTCGATCTTGACGAAGTCGTCGATGGCGATTTGTGGGGTATCGGGCGTGGCGGAGCCGAGGGCGCTGGCGGCGAAGGGGCCGGAGGCGGGTGCGTCGCCGTGCGGGGTGTGGATGCGCTCGGTGGTGACGGCGTGGGAGCCGGCGACGGTGGTTCCGGGGCTGGGGATGTCGAGGGGGCGTGGGCCGGCGGCGGGGTAGTTGGAGTCGTGCTGCTCGGGGTGCGTGGGGGCGGCCTCGTCGGTGAGGGTGGCCTTGGGGGCGGCGGCTTTTGCGGCTTCGATGTCGATCATGATCTGGGAAAGTCCTTTGTCCGCGCGGGGGAAGATGGGGGCTAGTGGGCCTAGTTTGGTGCCGGGTTTCAGGCCGCCCCATTGGAGGTTTTTCAGGTCGCCATTTTTAGCTGCGAGTTCGATGTCGCCGAGGCCTAGTTGGGCCCATACTTTTGCGGTGGCGTTGGGGAGGATGGGGTAGAGGAGGGCTGTGATGATGCGGATCGATTCGGCGGATGCGTACAAAACCTCATCTAACTTCTGTCCATCGCTCTCAACGAGCTTCCAAGGAGCATTCTGGGTTATGTAATTATTTGTTGTTTCAATTAGCCACCAAATGGCGTCGAAAACTCCTTGATGCTTACCTGCAGTGAAGTCGATTTCTAGTCCACTTGGCAAAGAATCGGTTTCGAAAGGTCGTTCGTTGATCGAGGAAGTGAATGTTAGCTGTTTGAACGCTTCGTCCACTATCACAATGGCTGTTGTGGAAACTATTACGAGAACATGTTCGGGGAGTTCGACTTCTTTCTCGCTACCAAAAAACTTTGTGAGGAATTTGATAGTTTTTTTGGTTGATTCACCGGTGGGAACTAGCCCTTGTCTGTAGCGTTCGATCATTGACAGCGTTCTGTTGACTAGATTTCCGTATTTGCTCCCAAGATCACTGTCATAGCGGCTCCACATGCTGTCGAAGTTGAAGCTGCCGTCGCTGCCGAAGGGGATTTCGCGGAGGAGGAAGTAGCGGAGGACGTCGGTGGCGAAGAGGTCTTGTTCCTGCCTGGTGGAGTCGGGGAACTGCTTCGCGTAGACCTCGGTACCGAAGGCGTCGAGGATGGTTTCGGTGCGGACTATGTTGCCTTTGGACTTCGACATTTTGGCGTCGTCGAAGAGGAGCCAGCCGTGGGCGGTGACGGCTTTGGGCAGGGGCAGGTTGGCGGCGAGGAGGAAGGCTGGCCAGTAGACGCAGTGGAAACGGATGATCTCTTTGCCGACGAGGTGGAGGTCGGCGGGCCAGTATTTTTCGAAGCGGGCGATGTCTTCGGGGGCGTCGGAGCCGTAGCCGAGGGCGGTCATGTAGTTGGCGAGGGCGTCGAGCCAGACGTAGATGACGTGGCGCTCTTTGGTCTTGCTGGCGGCGGGCTCGGGGACGGGGATGCCCCATGTGAAGGAGCTGCGGGAGACGGAGAGGTCGCGGAGGGCTCCGGGGACGTAGGGGTTGCCGAGGGCGGAGTAGGCGAGGGTGGAGACGCCAGTGGAGGAGAGGATGAAGCCGTCGACCTCTCCCGCGGCTGAGGCACGGGCCAGGACGGTGGAGTTCTGGTAGTCGGCGCGCTGGTGCTCGGCTACGTTGCCTCGGAGGAAGCTGAGGACTTCGTTCTTGCGGGCCTCGGGCTGGATGCTGAGTTCGTTGGACTCGATGAGGTCGATGAGCTTTAGCTGATATTCGGAGAGCTTGAAGAAGAAGTTTTCTTCGGTGACGGTTTCGGTGGGGCGGCCGTCGGGGCCGATGGTGCCGGGGGGGCCTTCGACGAACATCTCCTCGCCGACGGAGTACTGGCCGGTGTAGGAGCTGAGGTAGATCTGGCCGCGGGCGTAGAGGTCGGCAAAGAGCTTTTGTGCGCCGCGCTGGTGTTCGGCGGATGTGGTGCGGATGAACTTGTCGTTGGTGATGCCCATGCGCTTCCAGAGGGACTGGAAGGAGTCGGCGACCTCGTCGGTAAAGGCCTGCGGGGCGATGCCTGCGGCTGTGGCAGAGCGCTCGATCTTCTGGCCGTGCTCGTCGGTGCCGGTGAGGAAGAAGGTGTCGTGGCCGAGGAGGCGGTGGCGGCGGGCGACGGTGTCGGCGACGAGGGTGGTGTAGGCGTGGCCGATGTGAGGGCGCGCGTTGACGTAGTAGATCGGCGTGGTGAGGTAGAACTTCTGGGAATCGGGCATCGGAGAGCCCAGTTTAGTTCATTTTGCGGGGGTCTGTGTGGCGGGTATGGACTGTTCGTGCGTCTGGTTGCGGCGGGTGCTGCGTCTAAACGGGTGAGGTATTCCCTATGGCTTGGTTGAGTTTTGTGTTTGCGTTGTTGGCTGGGGCTGCGAATCCCTTTCAGGCGGGGACGAATGCGCAGCTGAACAAGCAGCTGGTGTCGCCGCTGTGGGCGGGGGCGGTGGTGTATGCGACGGGGTTGCTGGGGATGCTGGTGCTGCTGGCGATTGTGCGGCCGGCGCTGCCGACTGTGTCTCAGGCAATGGCGGTGAAGCCGTGGGCGTGGCTGGGCGGGGTGATTAGTATTGCCTCGACCATAGCAGGCCTGGCGCTGGCGCAGCGGCTGGGAGCGGCGGTGTTTATGGGGTTGACGGTGACGGCGGCGTTGACGTGCTCGGTGCTGCTGGATAACTCGGCGCTGGTGGGGTTTCGGTCACATGCGGCTACGCCGGAGCGGGTGGCGGGATGTTTGTTGATGGTGGCAGGGGTTTGGTTGATTGCGCGGTTTTAGCGGGGGACGACTGTTCCCGCAGCGGCTAAAACCGCGTCGTTGTGGTGGGGGTAACGGCGGCACTAGTCCCACCCCTTCAACGACAAGTCTCGCTCTTTCAAAGCTAAAGGCCTCCCCTTCAAAGCAGGAAGTTCATCCGGCTAAATTGAACTTGCATCCGATCGAAGCGAGAAGTTGTGCCGGATCAAATGGGAGTTCTGTACCGGGATTTGGTGAGGCGTGGGTTCGGAAGGTGGCGATGGCTTGCGGGTTCCAGGATCGCTCGGCTGAAGCTGCGTCGCTGGTGCCTGGGATACATGCGCCGGATTTTACTTTAATCGGGAATATAGGCATCGGCTTCGATCTCGACGCACCAGCGCGGGTCGAGCAGGGCAGCGACGACAACCATGGTCGCCGCGGGCCGGGTGATTGAGAAGAACTTGCCGTGGATGCGGCCGATCTCCTCCCAATCTTCGGCGCGGGTAAGGTAGATGCGCGTGCGGTAGACATGCTCGATGGAGCTGCC
>JBDTDX010000307.1:0-5659 GCA_039922815.1 Granulicella sp. | reverse complement strand
TAGGTCTTGAATGTCTGCACGAACGCGGTTAGGCGTTGATGAGTCGCTCCTTCAACTGCTGGAGCTGTGCCCTTACTGAACCGTCATACACCGTCGAACCAATCTTTACGACGGCGCCGCCAAGCAGGGCAGCATCTTCTTTATAGCTGGCCCGAACGCGACCGCCAGCCAGCTTTGCGACCTGCTCTTCGAGCGTGGCGCGATCCTGATCATTGAGGGCGCGCGCGCTGGTGATCTCCGCCTCGGCGATTCCTGAATCTTCATCCGCCACCAGATCGTACTCTGCGAGTATCTCGTCCAGCGCGCCGAGCCTATGGTGATCCATGATGACGGCGATAAAGTTGCGAACCTCGCGGAACATGCCGATACGACCGGCGATGGCATCGAGGAGGCGCAGCTTCTGCTCTTCCGGGATGGACGGGTTCAGCAGAACCTGGGTCAGCTCAGGGCTACCTGCGAGGGTACCGGCGAAGTCGCTCAGCTGTTGCTGGGCTGCCGCTCTATCCAGATTTTTAGCGGTAACGACCTGGGCGAAGGCGCGCGCGTAGTGCGGAGCAAAGACGGCCATCAGTTTTGACCTGCCTTGTCCGCGCTCAGACGGCGGGCAAAGTCCTGCACCAGCAGCCGGTCGGTATCTGCGTTGATGACGAGTGTGCGGGCTGCCTGCTCGACGGCGAGCTCGGCTGCATACTGCTGCAACTGCCGGTGCGCATGAACGGTCGCGGCGGCGATCTCCTGCTCGGCGGATGCAAGGATTTTTTGCTTCTCTTCTTCGACAGAGGCCTTGATGCGCTGTTCGTCGAGTGCGGAATCCTTCTCTGACTGGGCACGCATTTCGGCAATCTGGCCGTCGAGCTTGCCGAGCCGAGCTTCTACACTGCCGAGCCGGGCGTTGGCCTCTTCGGTCGCGGTGCGTGCGTCCACCAGATGCTTCTGGATGGCGCTGCTGCGATTGCGGAAGGCCTTCGGCAATGCCTTGAGCAGGAACCAGCCCAGGAGGAGCGCAAGAATGACGAAGTTGAAGACCTGGAAGGCTATCGCCGACTGGTCGGCATTGAGGCCGAACTTCGCGCCGAGTGCGCGGACCGCGGGAGATTTGCGGTAAGCGTCGTTCTCATCCTGTACCGACTGGTTTTTTTCGGGGGACTGCGCCTCTGGAGTGCTGTTGCTGCCTGCCTGCATCGCAGCGGGGGCGGAGGCAGCCTGGGCAGAGAGGGTGGTGAGGGGAGACAGAAGAAGCGCTCCAAACAGAAGCGACGGCAAGATTGTTTTCAAGGAAGACCTGTTCACTGCGATGCCTCCGCGGAGACAACGCCGGCGGGAAGGACCGCCCGCAGAATCTGCGCGCTCAACTCTGCGCTCATGCTTTCAATCTGCTGCCGCGCGGTGGCTGCGCTTTGCTCGACTTCATGCCGAGCCGCGCGCACGCGGTCCTGCATGGCGGCGCGGACTTCGGCGAGAGCGGCATCACGGTCGGCGTTCCATTGCTTAAGTTTCTGATCGCGAGCCTGGAAGATCTCTCCCTTGGCGGCGCGCAGCTTGCCTTCGTAGACAGCGGTTTCGGCCTCGGCGGCGGAGATGGCTCCACGCGCCTGCTCCACGGCTCCGGTGGTGCGCGCGTGGCGTTCTGCGAGGATGCGATCCAGCGGCCGGCGAACCAGCAGCCCATAGGCCGCTACCAGCAAGATGAATAGAATCATCGTCGGCACAGAGCCGAGCACAAGTTCACCAAGTTGTTTCAGAAGTTCATTCATGAATAGGGTGGCCGAAGCCTTCTCGAAGTCCTTACTGTCTTACTGATTACAGTAGAGTTACAGGCCTAAGCGGATAGCACAGCAATGAGAGCTTTCTGTGTCTTGGGGGTACTCCTATTTTTAGCAAAGCCGTCTTGTGAGTGTCAACCATTCGCGCTGGTATTCGCACCTTTTGTCCGATCATCGACCATTTTGCCATCCCCGCAAAAATCGATTGACTCTGCACGTGATGGGCCTAGAATTAACCGTACACCACGACCCTATGTTCTGGGTCCTACAGACCGCGTGATCCGGGACACCACCTCCGCTCCCGATCAGGCGGTCTGTATCTGTATGGGGGGCTATTCCCGAGCTATTCCTTGATGCGTTCCCGGAATTCTCCATAGCGGTTGAGCAGCGATGCGGGGCCGCGTGCGGTGAAGAAGGCCAGATTCCCCTCAAATTTCTTTTTGTTCACCACGGCGCCGCCTTCGAGCGCGGCAAGGACGCCGCCTTCCGACTGCGGAACGCGGAACTGGGCTTCGATGAGCGGGTCGACGATAAGCGCTGCATCGATCGCCGCCAATAGCTCGTTCAAACCTTCTTTTTTGAGTCCCGAAACGGAGATGGCTCCGCCGGTCGTGAGGCTGTGGCGGTCCTCGGGCGAAACAAGATCGGATTTATTCAGCACCTCGATGACCGGCTTCTTCGTGACTTCGAGCTCGCTGAGAACCTTTTCTACCTGTGCCTTCTGTTCCTCGAGCATGACGCTGGAAGCGTCGCGGACGTGCAGCAGCACTTCGGCGCGTTCGACCTCTTCGAGCGTGGCGCGGAAGCTGGTGACGAGCGTATGCGGCAGGTTGCGGATGAAGCCGACGGTATCCGAGAGGAGGATTTTGCGTCGTGAGGGGAGCTGGAGCTGGCGGAGCTTCGGATCGAGCGTGGCGAACATGCGGGAGGATTCGAGTACACCGGCTTCGGTGAGTGCGTTGAAGAGCGTGCTTTTGCCTGCGTTCGTGTAGCCGACCAGGGCTACTACCGGCACCGGGACGGCCTCTCGCCGTTGACGCTGCTGGCGGCGAATTCGGCGGACGGTTTCCAACTGCTCCTTGACGCGGTCGATGCGGAGGTTGATCTTGCGGCGGTCAGTTTCGAGCTGGGTTTCGCCGGGCCCGCGCGTCCCGATGCCGCCGCCAAGCTGCGACATCGACTTGCCGCGTCCGGCGAGACGGGGCAACTGATATTCAAGCTGCGCAAGCTCGACCTGCAATTGACCCTCGCGGGTTCGGGCGTGGCGAGCGAATATATCGAGGATTAACTGGGTCCGGTCGATGACGCGGCAGGGCAGTTTGGCTTCGAGGTTGCGGAGCTGTGACGGGGTCAGATCGTGATCGAAGAGGACGACGTCCGCGCCGGTCGAGAGGGCGGCTGCTTCGATCTCGTCTAGCTTGCCCTGGCCGACGAGCGTGGCGGGATCGGGGCGGGGGCGGCGCTGGATCAGCGTTGCCGACACCTCGGCGCCTGCACTTCGCGCAAGCTCCTCGAACTCCGCAAGGCCAGCTTCAAAGTCGAGATCAGGCGCAGGAGTGGCGATGTTTGGATCGGCATCGGGTTCGAGAAGTGCGGCGGATTCTCGCGCGAGCCGGGCTGCGGTGCTGAACTTGCGGCGCTCGCCGGTAAACTCGACGGCCACCAGCACGGCACGTTCTCCGTGCGGGAGACTCGCCTGCGACGCAGCCGCTTTCTGCTGAGCCACGAGGCTCATTCTGGATGGATCTGCTTCGCTGCTCAACGGCACTCGACCTTATGCTGCTCCACTCGGCTCCCGGGTCGCTGGTTCAGGCGCGGCAGAAGCCGCTGGAAAGCCGGAGGGGCGCTCACTACGAACGTCCGACCTGAGTTCAATATGCGCTCCGGCGCGCCCGCTGACGACGGTAGAGATGGCGTGTTTGAAGATCAACTGCTCCTGGCTGTTGTTCTCCAACAGGACGGAATATTTGTCGAAGGAGCGTATCTTGCCCGTGAGCTTGACGCCGCTGACGAGGTAGATGGTGATGGGGCTCTTATCTTTGCGGACCGTGTTGAGAAACGTGTCCTGAATGTTCTGTGCCGGCTTTGGATCCATAGTGCCGATCTCCTCTATCTTGAAAGCAATCTGGGCAACTTTGTGGAAACATCGCCAGGTAAAGAGCCAACGGGTCAAAGGGACGTAAAAAAATCCCAAGGAAGAAAATTGCACAATGCGCTACTAGATAGATGTTGCCAACTGGTGAAGGTTTGCTCACGATACGAGCAAGTTCTAAAAGTTACAAGCCAAATTCGCGTCCAGCGGGTATGGTACTCGAAATGTGAGCCTCTGCGCGGCTCCCGTTGGTGACCGAGGCGATCACGAGTAGCCGGTGATTGAGTGAGTCGGCATTCCTCAGGGGCTAAAGCCCCGTTGCCTCGATGGGATTTGTGGCGTGGCTAAAGCCACGCCCTTTCAAAACCAACAACTAACACGCACTTTCAACGCCAGAACGTGATCCCAGGTTCGTTAGGGGTACGATTAAGTTGTGACTTCAGATTCCTTGCAATCCGCTCCTGTGCCGCACGATGTTCGGCAACCTGTGCCGATGCTGGATTTTTCGCGCGAATACGCCGTCATTCGCGAGGAGGTTCTGGCTGCGATCGAAGATGTTTGTGCTTCGCAGCGCTTCATCCTTGGGCCGCAGGTGACGGCCTTCGAGCAAGCGGCGGCGGTCGCGTGCGATGCGGACTACGCCCTCGGCTGCGCCAGCGGGACCGATGCGCTTTGGCTGGCGATGGAGGCGGCGCGCATTGGTTCGGGGGACGCCGTCATCACGACGCCCTTCAGCTTTTTTGCGAGTGCCAGTTCCATCCTGCGCTGCGGGGCGAGGCCGCTGTTCGCCGATATCGACCTTGCAACCTTCAATCTCTCGGCCAATTCGGTCGCTTCGGTGCTTGATTCTGCTGCTGGTGTGAACGTGAAGGCGATCATGCCGGTGCATCTCTACGGGCAGTGCGCTGACTGGGACGCGTTTACGCTGCTCCAACAAGAGCGCGGCCTGCTGCTGATTGAGGATGCCGCGCAGGCGTTTGGAGCGACGTGGAACGGCATCCCGGCAGGGGCTCTGGGTGATGCGGCGGCGTTCAGCTTCTACCCTACGAAAAACCTGAGTGCGTTTGGAGACGCTGGGCTGGTCACTACAAACGATGAGGAGATTGCCGAGCGTACAGCGATGCTGCGCGCGCATGGGATGCGGCGACGCTACTTCCATGACGAGGTGGGCGGCAACTCGCGGCTCGACACCCTACAGGCGGCGGTGCTTACGGTGAAGCTGCGCTATCTGCCCGAAGGCAATCGAAAGCGGCGGGAGCGTGCGGCGACCTATGACCGGCTCTTTCGCGAGGCTGGGCTCGCTGCGAGCAGCACGGCTGTTGGGATTGTTTTGCCGGTCACCGATCCGCGGGCTGGGCACGTCTTCCACCAGTATGTGATTCGTGCGCCGCGCCGCGATGCGCTGCGCCAGCACCTGACGGAGGCGCAGATTGGGAGCGAAATTTATTATCCTTTGCCGCTGCATTTGCAGGAAAGTCTTGCCGGGCTTGGCTACAAACAGGGAGATTTTCCGCACGCTGAGCAGGCTGCTGCCGAGGTGCTGGCGCTGCCGATGTACCCGGAACTCCACGAAGAGGAGCAGGTGGCTGTGGTGGCAGCGATTGCGACCTTTTACTCCTAACCGGGCCGGGGCGGTATACCCAACAGCGTCATTCCGCTAGACTCGATACAACGGCCGTTCCCAAGAATGCCGAACGAAATATTTAGTCAGGAATCCTTTTCATGAGATTGCGTTTGCTCGCAGTAATTGCCGGTCTGGCCTTCGCCACCGGCGCCGCCCAGGCCCAGATCGGAATCTACGCCA
>JBDTDX010000306.1:0-10854 GCA_039922815.1 Granulicella sp. | reverse complement strand
TCTGCCGGGACACCGGAAGATGCAAGCGAAGACGGCGGGTGTGCTGGAGATGCATCCGGTGGATGCGGCGAACCGCGGCGTGGCGACTGGCGATGTGGTTGAGGTTTTCAACGGCCGCGGTCGGATGGAGCTGGAGGCGCAGGTGGGAGCCGAGGTGGCGCATGTTCCGCCGGGGGTGGTTGCGGCGACGCTGGATTGGAACAAGTTTTCGCACAATGGGATGAATGTGAATGTGCTGACGTCGGAGACGTTGACGGATATGGGCGGCGGGCCGACGTTTTATTCCACGCTGGTTGAGGTGCGAAAGATTGCGGGTCACGCAGATGTTGGAGGTCGCTGAGAGTGCATGCAGCGGGGTTTCAATGCGCGGGTTGCGGGGAGTGGATCGAGACGACGGTGGACGAATCGGGCGGATCGAAGCAACAGTATGTGGAAGATTGCCAGGTCTGCTGCCAGCCGAATGTGTTGACGGTGCGGTGGGATTCGGGCGAGCGGGAGTTCACGATTACGGCGGAGCTAGAGAGTTGAGACGGCGAATTGGAGAGTAGAAATTGCAACGATTCTGGTGCGCTTCTGCGCGTTGAACGATCGGAGAGCGGAGGGAACCTTGGATGCGACTCGCGCCGAGCGGGGCTGCTCCCATATAATCAAACTTTCCCGGGGATACCGTCTCGGTGTGATTTTGAGAGCAGTGAGGGTGTGCGTATCTTTACCGTAAACAGAGAGAGCGAAAGCTCCCTGAAATGTTCGACCAAGCCTATGCGCACGCGCCTTAGCCGCTTTCTTATGGTGGGCGGCCTTGCTACTGTTGCTTTTGTGGCGGCGATCCCAACGCTGTCGGCCCAGGCTGTGCCTGCACTTCCTACTACGGACTCCGGTGCGGGTGTGCAGACACTGTGCCAGCCACAGGTGATTGGCAACCGCCGCATCCCGAAGGAATCCGTGCTGGCCCGGCTGTTTTCACACCAGGGCGATCTGTACGATCCGGCTGTAGTGGAGCGGGACTTCAACTCGTTGTGGAACACCAGCTACTTCGAAAATATCCGCATTGAGCGGTTGAACACGCCCAAGTGCATCCAGTTGGTGATCTATGTTCAGGAAAAGCCGACGATCCGCGAGATCAACTACAAGGGATTGAGCTCGGTGACGGTGTCCGATGTTCTGGACCGATACAAGAAGGCAAAGGTTCCGCTTACCGTCGAGAGCCAATATGATCCGACGAAGGTCAAGCGCGCCGAAGTAGTTTTGAAGGACCTGCTCGCCGAGCATGGCCATCAGTTCGCTACCATCAAGACTGAAGTGAAGACGATTCCGCCGGCGGCTGTGGCATTGACCTTTACGGTCAAAGAAGGCCCGACGGTCAAAGTCGGCAAGATCGTCTTTCAGGGCAACGACCATTTGTCCGACCGCACCCTGCGTGCGGCGATGAAGAATCTGAAGCCGATCGGCATCCCGCACTCGATCATTCTGGAAAACCTGTTCGCTCGCACCTTTGACGCGAGCAAGCTGGATGAAGATGCGGAGCGCGTACGCCAGGCGTACCAGGATCGCGGCTACTTCAAAGCGCAGACCGCCGAGCCGCAGACCAAGGTTCGTGATGCGGGCGGTATCAATCCCTTCACCCTTCGCCCTTCGAAGGGCAAGCGCATTGACATTCTGATGCCTGTCGAAGAGGGGGAGCGGTATCGGCTGGGTGGCATCACCTTCAAAGGCAACAAGGCGGTGACGAACCTCAAGGTTCTGCGCGCGCAGTTTGCGATCAAGGACGGGGACTACTTCAACCGGACCGTGTTCGGCAAGGGCTTGGAGCAGCTTCGCAAGGCGTATGGCGAACTGGGATACATCAACTTTGTAGGCACCCCGGTACCTCGGACCGATGAGGCGAAGAAGCTGATCTATCTCGACATCGACATCGACGAGGGCAAGCCGTTTTACGTGTCGCGGATCGAGTTCCAGGGTAACTCCATTACGCGCGACAAGGTCATCCGGCGCGAGCTGCTGCTCGAAGAGGGAGCGGTCTACAACAGCCGCCTATGGGATCTTTCGATTCTTCGGCTGAACCAGTTGAACTACTTCGATACACTCAAAGCCGATCAGGACTCTGAGAGCCGTCAGAACGCGGATGATGGAACTGTCGATCTCCTGCTGAAGCTGAAGGAAAAGGGTAAGAACTCGATTGGCCTGAACGGCGGTATCAGCGGCCTGTCGGGAACTTTTATCGGAGCGAACTACGAGACGAACAACTTCCTTGGACTGGGCGAGACATTATCTGTTCAGGCAAACCTTGGCGACCTATCGCGCAATCTCAGCTTCGGATTTACAGAGCCGTATCTGCGAAACAAGCCGATCTCGCTGGGTGTGCAGGTGTTTACGACCAAGACCGACTACAACCCCTCGAAGAGCTATAGCGCTACGGGTGCGGCTGCGGGAAATCTGACCGCGGCGCAGCAGTCGTTGCTGACCAACTACAACCAGTCCTCCACCGGCTTCACGCTTTCGGTGAGCCAGCCGCTGCGTCACCTGTTCTCGCGGTCGGGTGTAACGCGCGTTGGACTCTCCTACCAGCTATCGCGGGCGTCCGTGACGACGTTCAACGACAATACGCGCAACGTGTTCCAGTCGCTCGCATTCCGCTCGGGCGTTGCGGGGCAGAATCAGTTGACCGGCATTATTACGTCGACGATTTCGCCGAGCTTCACCTACTCCAGCCTGGATCGCTCGGTTGGACCGCATAACGGCAGGGACCTCAACATCTCACTGGCGCTTGCGGGTGCCGGTGGCAATGTGAAGTACATTCAGCCGGTGGTCGCCTTCCGGCAGTTCTACCCGATGAAGGGACTGCGCATCAACCGCGAAGGGCACAACGTGCTCGGGTTCCGTGCACAGTTCTCGCATGTGACCGGCTTTGGCGGAGAGGTGGCACCGCCTACCAACCGTATCTATGGCGGCGGTGAGAACGATGTGCGCGGCTTCGATATCCGCGCGTCTTCGCCATACACGTTTATTCCGAACAAGATTCTCTTCAACCTGACCAACCCGGACGGATCGACCGTGCCGCGTGATCCGACGCAGCCAAGTCTTGGCAACGTACAGATTCCGCTGCCGATCTATCGCCTGGTCACGATCGGTGGAGATACGCAGTTCACCACCAACATCGAGTACCGCATCCCGATCGTCAGCCAGGCGACCTTTGCCTTCTTTACAGACTTTGGGTTGACGGGCGATCTGCAGCCGGGACAGCTTCGGCAGAGTGTTTCCGGACAGTCTCTGGTGACGAGCCCTTCGTATGGATGCCCGACGTTCGTGAATGGCGCTTGCTTTGGCGGTCAGACGGTCAAGTTCCCGTTCCTGCTGAAGACCGTGCCGGGTACCAACTTTGTGCCGCGCATGTCGAACGGTGTGGAGTTGCAGGTCACCCTGCCGATCATCAACGCTCCGTTCCGCATCTACTACGCGTATAACCCGCTTCGTCTCTACAAAGACCTTCCGCAGCAGCTTGCGGTTCCCGCCGACACGTTCCGCAGCTTCTTCCCGAACTCGGGCGCGGGGCAGTACAGCTACCAGCAGGCGGTCCAGTTCTACGGAGCTGACTACATCCTGCGAGAGCCGAGAAAGACACTTCGGCTGACGGTCAGCACGACGTTCTAACGGCAGGGAAGAGGGACTAGGGAAAAGGGAAGAGAAAGCTAAAACAGAAGGCTGCCGAAATCGGCAGCCTTCTGTTTTCTAATCCCTTTTCCCTAGTCCCTCTTCCCTGCCGTTAGTAGCTGCGCTGATACATGCGGGAGATGCGGTCGTGCCAGCCGAGGCGGTCGTCGTCGAGGCAAGCCCAGAAGAGGCCGAGGCCAACCGGGCACGCTGCGAGGAGGATCGCAACCATGCGGCGGCGCATGGCGGAGCGGGTCGGGTTTTCGTCCGAGAAGGTGCAGAGGCCGATGCGGGCATAGCGCATCCCGGGGGTCGCGTCAGAGAAGGTGAAGAACAGCAGCTGATAGATGAGGGTCAGGGCTGCGAGAGTGCCAACAGCTCCGATGGCGGCGGTCTGCCCCGTCGGAAGCCGCCCGGCGGTGCAGGCGGCGACCGTCGTGAAGCCAAGGAAGGAGCCGGCGATGATGCAGCCGTCTACGAGGGCGGACATCGCCCGTAGGCCAAGTGGCGCGGTGAGGAGTACAGGCGCGTAACTCGCTACGTTTTCGCGGAGTTCGGCGGGCTCGGTGACGGCGCAGGCGCTCAGGCAGATTGACGACCATTCAGGCATGGCCGATTCGACTGGAAGGGCGACTGCAGTCGAGATCTGATCGGGATCGACCTCGAAGATACGAAGCTGCGCGCTGTCGGCGTCGACTTCGGAATCTTCACGGAGTGGACCCTCGGCGAGCCGCGGTCGCGCTTTGCGGGAGGCGACGAGTTGGCGAGGGAACTCGATCAGGTTGGCTGGCAGGGGGACCGCAGGCTCGAGGAAGTCAAAGCCGGGAGACTGGCGGAAGGCGATCTCTTCGTCGAGGGCGCGACGGTCTTCGTCCGTCAGCGACTCGAAAGGGACGTCATTCGCAATGCCGGTACTGACGCCGCGCGCGGCTTTTTCAACGCCGCTCCCGAGATCTTCGTAGAGCCGAACAGTAAGGGCGGCGGTAGGGCGCGGGGCTGGAAGCGATTGCTGGAGCAGGGGAAGCAGCGGTGCGGGTTCCGACGTTGAGCTAACGGGCGCTGAGCTAACGGGTGCTGAAGTGACGGGCGCTGGGCTGACCAGCATGGGCGCTGCAATCTCTTCTGGGTTCCAGTTCGCGAGTTCGCTCAGGAGTTGCTGCTGGGTGGCGGCCACGGCCTTTGCGGTCCGTGCGGCGACCTCGGCGGCGGCATGGGCCTGTTCCATGGCACGCTCGGCTTCGGCGGCAAGGAAGGCACGATAGCTCTGGGAGTGGGCGTATCGCTCGGCAACGGCGGCGGCGATGCGGGCAGCTCGCGTTTCGGGGTGCCGTGGGGTCAATTCGAGGCCGGGAAGAGGCGGCGTTGCGGCTCCATGTCGTCGCGCGCGGTGGGCGGCGAGGCGTTCGGCTGCCTGGAGTTTCAAGGTAGAAGGAGTATGCGCTTCTTCCTCGGGGAGAGAGTCCAGCGGCTCAAGTTCAAACTGCGCGGCGCTCATTGTGCTCAAATCGAAGCTCGCTTCCTGTGAAATCGTTTAGCCTGATACTGTGGTGGAGCTTCTGACAACCGTGTGGCCCGGAAAATCGATTAGAACGGCGGCAATCAACTCTGCGCGGGCAGTCACGGATCGTCGGGCGTATGCTCCCTGGTTCCGTAAAACTGTTTACCTACTCATAACTATCATGGCGATTGGGGCAAGTCCTACGCATCTCTTGGCGCAGGAGGTAACCAGTCAGGCACCCCCAATCAAAATGGTTTCACAGCCTGAGATTTCGATGGCGAGCGAGCTTCCCGAGGCACCCGGTGCGACGCGATTTCCGGTAGCGGTTCCAGTGCCGGTAAAGGAAGGCGGCCAGGATGCCGTGATCGAATCGGACACGCAGACGGAGAAGGGCGGGCACTACGTTCTCGACGGCAACGTGGTGTTAACCTATGGCGATCGCACGGTTCGTGCAGACCATGTGGAATATGACGCGAACAGCGGCGATCTGACTGCGACCGGGCACCTGGTAGCCACCGGTGGCGCGAACAGCGAGCGCATCATGGCTAGCCATGGAACGGCAAATCTGAAAACGCAGACCGCGCGCTTCTACGATGTCTCCGGTTCCGTGGGGGTCAAGACAACGGGGCGTGGGCTGGTCTATGTGAGCGGCAATCCTTTCCTGTTCACAGGTCGGATGGTGGTGCGGAGTGGGCCGAGTCAGTACGAGGTGTACGACGGTACGGTGACGTCCTGCCAGCTGCCGCGGCCGGATTGGCTGCTCTCGGCAGGCGAGTTCCAGATCGACGGCGAAAAGGCGCGGGCGCGCAACAGCGTCTTCCGGCTTCTGAATATCCCACTCCTCTATCTGCCTTATGTGACGCATCCGGTGGACTCCGAAGACCGGCAAAGCGGCCTGTTGATTCCGGTGCTTGGACAGTCTTCGAGCAAGGGCTTCATTCTCGGCGAAGAGGTTTATCTGGCGATCAATCGGAGCATGGATCTGACCGTTGGCGGAGTCTACTACTCGCTGCGCGGGTGGGCGCAGTCAGCGACCTTTCGCTACAAGGGACGCGGCTATGACTTTGCGAATGCTCACTACACACAGCTTGAGGACCGGGGATATATCCCGAAGAACGGCATTTACACCAATCAGGGCGGTGAGGACCTGACCTTTCGGGCGCGCCATGACTTCACCGCGTATACGAGGGTCGGGGCGGATGTGGAGTACCTCAGCTCCTATCCGTACCGCGAAGCGTTCACTGATAACTTCAACCTGGCTGTATCGAGCGATATTCTCTCGACCGCCTATGCTGTGCACGAAGCTGATGGCATGATGGCTTCGGCACGCGCGGACCGCTACCAGGGATTGAAGCGCGCCGCTATTCTGCCGACGCCGACGAAACCCGGACAGGCCGAGCAGCAGGTTCGCATCTTCCATGCACCATCGCTGGACTTCGATACGACTGACCACCGGCTGGGCAATACCGGTCTGCTGTGGAACCTGCAGAGTTCTTCGGCGGGACTGAAGAGGGTGCAGCCGAACTTTGTGACGGGCGGCAGCATTGAACGCTTCGATCTGCATCCGCAGATTGCGTATCCGCTGGCGTTTGCAGGTCTGCACATTCTGCCGTCGGTAGGCGTGCGGGATACGTATTACAGTCGCAACCGGAAGGCTCCCTACATTGCGGGGATGGTACCCGTTGAAGGTGCTGGAGGCGTCAATCGAGCTGCCTTTGAGACACAGATCGATCTGCGTTTGCCGGTATTGGAGCGGACGTTTGATAGCGGCGCGGTCCGGAGATTCCTCGGCATGGATGTTCGGCACACGATCGAGCCGGAGCTGACGTATCGCTACGTCACCGGGGTCAATAACTTCCTGAACATCCTTCGCTTCGACGACAAGGATGTGCTGAGCGATACGAATGAGTTGGAGTACGGTGTCACGCAACGGCTCTTCGTGAAGCCGGACAAGTCCAAGGCATGCAGTCTGAATGCGGTCTCTGTCGCCAACACCAATATGACCGAAGACGATTTGACGGCGTCCACCAAGTGCACCACCAGTGAGCGTGTGCAGTGGCGGCTGACGCAGAAGTATTTTTTCAATCCGAGCTTTGGAGGAGCGATTCTGAACCGCCGTCGCAATATCTTCGACTCGACGCTGTCGTTTACGGGCGTGGCGTTCTTGACGGAGGCTCGCGAGATCTCCCCTTTGTTGTCGAGGCTTCGCGTGCAGACGTCGGAGAGGACGGACGTAGAATGGGACTTCGATTACGACACCGGAGCGAAGAAATTTACGTCGAATAACATCTTCTTCGATGTGCACCAGGGTAATATTTTTGGCGGGTTGAGCTACGCGAGGTTGAACGCTCCAGGCCGTTTTTACACGGAGGGAGTCACCTCGGCGATCTCGGACTTTAGCCAGCTTCGCGTGTTGATGGGGTATGGTTCGCCTACCAAGCCGGGGCTGGGGATCGCGGCGAACGCCGGGATAGACTTGAACATCGGCGCGCTGCAGTATGCAGCGCTGCAAACCTCCTACAACTGGAATTGCTGCGGTATCAGCGTGGAGTATCGGAAGTTCGAACTGGGTTCGGTGCGCAACGAGAACGCCTACCGGTTCAATTTCACGCTGGCAAACATCGGGACGGCGGGCAATCTGCGCCGTGCGGAGCGGCTATTCTAGCTTGAGGAGCCGCTGTTTTAGCTTGGAAAGCCGCTGTTCCAGGTACTGCTGGGCGGCCTGCTGCATGAGATAATCAGACGTGCAGATTGCCCTCAAACCGCTTCGTTTCCTGATCTTTGCCCTGGCCTTTACCACAATCGGCTGCCACGCGCAGATTCCCGCTCCCGCCGGAAAGTTATCGCCGGACATGGAGCGCCGCGTAGAAATCCTGATTCGCTCGAGGAGCCGTGTGCCGCCGAATTACGCGGTGACGATCGGGCCACGGGTCAAGAGCGATGTTCCTGGATTCGATTCGATCGCGGTCACCTTCAGCGCGGACGGCCAGTCGAGCAAGCCCATTGATTTTCTGCTCTCCACCGATGGCAAGACGCTGGCGCAATTCAACAAGTTCGACATCAGCAAAGACCCTAAGGATCTGGTCTCGGCGAATGCGCGACCGTCGCGCGGCGGACCGGCAAGTGCGCCGGTGTTGATCGTCGGCTTTGACGATCTGGAGTGCCCGTTCTGCGCGAAGATGCACCACCAGCTTTTCCCGGCACTACTCGATCGCTATAAGAAACAGGTGCGCATCGTCTATCGCGATTTTCCGCTGGATCAGCATCCGTGGGCTATGCGCGCGGCGATTGATGTGAATTGCGTGGGCGCGCACAGTGATACTGGCTACTGGAACCTTGTGGACTACATTCATGCTCACGCCGCGGACCTGGGCGGCGCGGAGAAGAGTGTCGCGAAGGCGAACGAGACTCTGGATACTCTCGCGACCGACGAAGGCAAGCGTCAGAAGTTGGACGCGACGGAATTGAAGGCGTGCCTCACCAAGCAGGATGATACTGCGGTGAAGGCATCGATGAAGGACGGGGAGGCGCTCGGCGTGACCGCGACTCCCGTGTTGTTTATTAATGGCGAGATGGTTGAAGGCGCCGTCCCTGTTGAAGATGTCTATCGCGTCATCGACCGCGCCCTCATTGCGGCCGGCCAAACTCCACCCCCACCGCCTGCTCCGGCCGCTGAATCCGCACCGGCAGCGAAGCCCGGAAATTAGCAGCCCCTGCAGGAGATTCCGAACGTAATGACGATCACGATGAAGAAAAACGATGCTGGCAGCAACCACCTTTTCCGGTTGGCACTGCTCCCTGTTGCCCTGCTGGTCCTGAACGGCTGCAATCGCACCCACAACGCCGATGTTGTCGCCGTGGTGAATGGTCACGCGATTATGCGTGCAGAGATGGACAAGGCCTACAAAGCCCAGCTCGGCGAGGCGCAGCAGCAGCCCTCTCAGGAGCAGGCCGACTCGCTGAAGCTGAACCTGTTGCGGGAGCTGATTGACGAGGAGATCGTCCAGCAGCGCGCCGCCAAGACGAACCTGACGGCGACCAACGAAGAGGTCGATGCCAAACTGGCGGAGATGAAGGCTCCCTACACCGAGGACCAATTCAACGAACGGCTGAAGGCGAACCACACGACGCTCGAAGATGTGAAGCATGACCTGCGCCGTGCGCTGACGCAGAACAAGCTGCTGAATAAGGAAATCAATTCCAAGATCACCGTCTCGGATGCGGATGTCAGCAACTACTACAACGCTCACAAGGCCGAGTTCAACCTGATCGAGACGCAGTATCATCTGGCGGAGATCCGCGTGACGGATACGCCCTTCGCGCAGCCAGGCAATTTGCAGGGGAGCAAGGCGACCTCGGATGACGAGGCAAAGAAGAAGATCCAGGCGCTGAAGAACAGGCTCGACAGCGGCGAAGACTTTGGCTCGATCGCCATGAATTTTTCGGAGCGTCCGGAGACGGCGCCGAACGGAGGCGACGTGGGTTTCGTGCCGGAGTCGCAGATGCGCTCCGAACCAGAGGTCTATAACGCCATCATGAAGTTGAAGGCCGGACAGATCACCGACGTGATTCCGCAGCTCGATCCGGTGACCAAGAAGCCGATCGGCTATGCGATTTATAAGCTCCTCTCACGCGATCCCGCGGGCCAGCGCGAGTTGAATGATCCTCGTGTGCAACAGGCCATCCGGCAACAGCTTCGCGACGGGCGTTCTCAACTGCTGAAGAATGCGTTCTTCGAGATGCTGCACAATCAGACCAAGATCGAAAACTATTTCGCGGAACAGATCTTCAAGAACGACGCCCACTAACCAGCATCTTCCCTGGAGAACGCTCGATGGCGAGTCCGGTACGATTTGCAATCCTGGGCTTCGGCCGGCATGCGGTGCGCCGCCTGCTGCCAGCCTTTGCACAGTGCGAACAGTCTGTACTGACGGGCATGTGGCGGCGTAATCAGGCCGCTGCCCAGGAAGATTGTCGCGAACACGCTATTACGCATTGCTTTCGAAGCGCAGAGGAGTTGTGTGCGTCCCCGGACGTCGATGTCGTCTTCATCACGTCGCCCGATGCCATGCACCGCGACGACACGCTGCTGGCGCTTCGGCATGGCAAGGCGGTTCTCTGCGAGAAGCCTCTCTCCATGCACGCCAGCGAGGCGCAGGAGATGGTTGCCGCGGCCGATGCGGCGGGGCAACTCTTTGGTGTCGCCCAGAACTTTCGCTACAACCACACGCTTGACTGGATGCACGAACAGATCGCTGCGGGACGGATTGGCGAGCCGCAGATGGCGCGTGCGGAGTTTGCGTATCCAGCACACACTGCGCCGCGTGTCTGGATCAGCGACCTTGATCTGGCGTGCGGTGGCCCCATCGCCGACGTTGGCGTGCACTGCATCGACTCGCTGCGCTATGTGCTGGATCAGGATGTGGTGAGCATTGCCACACTGGCCCGCCCGAGTGCGCCGGAGAGCCGCGTAGAAGCGTATGCCTCGCTGCAAATGTTGATGACGGGTGGCGCATTTGCAACCGTGACCGTGAGCGCACGCGCACCGTATCGCACCCTGATCGAGGTGACGGGCAGTGATGGCGTACTGGTCGCCGAGAATGGCTTGACGGTTGATCGGCCGGTTGAGGTAGCGGTTTGGCGCGCGGGAGAGCGGGTCGAGTCGAAGTTGATCGACAACGGCGATGGGTATGTTCGGATGATCGACG
>JBDTDX010000305.1:0-4355 GCA_039922815.1 Granulicella sp. | reverse complement strand
GGCGTGGTTCATCGTGGTGGCCTGCGCGGCAACGCTTTATACGCACGGCATTCGCAACATCACCGATGCGGCGACGGCGGCTGAGGCGATGATGCCGCTGGCGGGCAAGTATGCCTTCATCCTGTTCGCGGCGGGGCTGTTCAATGCGTCGCTGTTCGCAGCTTCGATTTTGCCGCTTTCGACCGCGTATGTGGTGTGCGAGGGTATGGGGTTCGAGAGCGGGCTGGATAAGGGCTGGCGCGAGGCACCGTTCTTCTACTGGTTCTATACGCTGCTGATCGTGGCGGGAGCGGGGCTGCTGCTGATCCCGGACTTCCCCATCGTGAAGTCGATGATCCTGTCGCAGGTGCTGAACGGCGTGCTGCTGCCGGTGGTGCTGATCTACATGCTGAAGCTCATTAATAAGAAGGATCTGATGGGCAAGTACACGAACTCGCGATGGTTCAACGCGGTGGCGTGGGCTACGGCGATCATTGTGACCGGGCTGTCGCTGGTGCTGATGTGGAGCACGCTGTTTGGGAGCTAGGGAGCGGCTCAGGCTTCGGGAATCGGGATCAGCCGGTAGCGCAGCATGATTTCTTTCCTCTTGAGCGGATCGGGTGGGCCGCCGGTGAGCAGCGCGGCGATCTCGCGGAAGCAGGCAGTGCTGAGCAGATCGAAAATTATTAGAGGATGAGGCCGTTGGCGAGGTCGCGGACGAGTCCGAGGTCGGCGGCGAGAAAATCGTAGCTCGGCAAGGCGGTCAGGGGTGACCAGCGGATCTCGTTGAAGATGAGGTTGGCGGCAGTGCCGCGATACTCGTCGACGATAAAGAACTGGAGGTCTATGGCGCCCCCGTTGCGATATTTGTGGCGGATCTGGGCGACGCGACGGCCGATGGTGGCTTCGATGCCCAGCTCTTCGTTCAACTCGCGGGCGAGGGCCTGCTCGGCGGTCTCTCCGGGCTCGATTTTGCCGCCGGGGAACTCCCACTTGAGGCTCATGGGCTCGTTCGGCTTGCGCTGACAGATGAGGACTTCGGTGCGCTCACCTTCGTCAGCGTGGGCTTTACGCAGCATCAGGGCCGCGACGACGAGGCGCAGTGGACGGCCGGGCTCAGGGGCCAGGGATGCTTCGTGGCTGTGAATCGTTTCCGTCACCTGGCGTTTAGACGTTTGAATGGCTCCAAAGGCTTCATCAAGTTGATCTTAGGGATGTTGATCGAGCCGGACCGACGCCGGGTAGTACACAGTCCAGCCCTCGGTGATGCTGCGCTCGATGAGGGCCGAGGTGGGATTGACTGGGAAGGCGCGGCGGGCGATGGCGAGCATGGCGGCGTCGTGGACGGAGTTGCCAAAGACGGCGTCGGGCGCGTGGATACCGGCTTTTGTGAGGGAATCGACCTTGCCCTGGTCGGTGGGGACGTCGAGCAGGGTGTCGGTGAGGACGCCGTTGTCCGAGCGGAGGCGGGCGCAGAGGACACGGTTGGCGGGGATGTCGAAGCGGCGAACGGCGTCTTCGATGACCCAGTCGTTGGTGGAGCTGACGGCCCATATGTCGGTGCCGCTGGCTTTCAGTGTAGCTAGTAACTCTTTCATTTCAGGGAAGATGTTTGGCTCTATGCTGGTACGGAAAAACTCGGCGGCAGAGCGGCGGAGTTCGCTTTCCTGAAGGCCGGCGTAGACCTGGAGCATCTCGCCGCAGATGGCTAGTTCGGAGACTTCACCGCGTTTATAGAGGCGATATCGGGTGGCCAGCCAGTCGATGGCCTCGCGGGAGAGGAGGCCGGATTCTATGGTCCAGTCCATGAAGCCGGAGCCGGCGTCGCCGGACCAGAGAGTGCCGTCGCAGTCGAAGACGGCTACGGCTGGGTTGAGTTCGAGGACGGCTGCGTGAAACTCGGCAGTGCTGAATTGTTGATGCGAAAGGACTTGGGTCAAGGTGAGGCTCTACTTTTCTGGCGGTCAACAGACACGCCGCCTGCGTATGATCTCGTCATTCTACGCGACGATCTTTACAGAAGTGTGTCGCCATCCCTTGTTGGGAGGGGTGGCATCTTACTGGCTTGGAGGGAACGATGAGTGAATTCAAGGAATTGAGCGGTCCTGAGGGGCTGAAGAAGATCGGGGAATTGATTAAAGACATTCATATCTGCATGTTAACGACGATAGCTGCGGATGGATCGTTGAGCTCGCGGCCTATGGGGACGCAGAATGCTGACGAGTTTGATGGGACAGTCTGGTTCCTGACTCGGGACGAATCGGACAAGGTGCGGGAGGTCCAGCAGGATGCGCACGTGATGCTGGCCTATGCCGATACGTCTGATTCTAAATATGTTACGGCAAAGGGACGAGCGCAGATCAGCCACGATCGGGCCAAGATTCATGAGCTGTGGAGCCCGCTTTACAAGGCCTGGTTTCCCAAGGGGGAGGACGATCCGGAGATCACGGTACTGCGTGTGGAGGTGACGGAGGCGCAGTACTGGGAGGCTTCGTCGAGCAAGCTGGTGATGGGTGTGAAGTACCTTGCGGCAGCGATGACGGGTGGTAAAGTCGATGTTGGCGAGGCTGGTAAGATACTCATTTAGAGCGTGTTAGATGGGGGGTAGGCCGCTCACGACGGTTACCCCCGGGGGTGGGGTGAAGATGAAGTCGGCATCGCGTGTGGGGATGTTTTCGCGCATGTCGGAGAAGGTGAAGGTGGTGGTGGCTCCGTCGATCTCTTCGAGACTCATGGAAAATATAAGTTCTTTTTGATCTATGGCTAACGTTAGATTCTTAATGCGTTGGCTCATGCCTTTGGGAGCGCCAGTAATGGTGTAGCCGCCGGGTACGGTTAGCACCTTGATGTCGGTAAGTTCTTTGTTTAGTTGGGTATGGCCAAGAAGGAAGCGGAGGGGGGAGCGGAGATCGTCGAGCTGTTTGGCGGAGATTTTCTGCGCCTGGGGGTCGCCTGGAGTATAGAACCAGCCGTTTTTCCCGTCTAGAATGAACACTTTACCGGCTGGGGAGGTGTAGCTCCAGCGCATGCGGCCGGGTTTTTTGAGGAGGAGGGTGCCGGACTCGGTGCGGTCCATGCCCATGCCCGTATAGTGTTCAGAATAATGGGCTTGGAGCGAGGAGAGGTGGTTGTAATGATCGTCCACGCGCTTGAGGATGGCGTCGTTCTGCTGCGCGAAAAGAGGGGCGGAAACGAGCGCGAAGAGGAGGGCGAAGCGGGTGAGCATGAGCTGAAATCCTGAGTGTAACTACAAAATTGTAACTACAAAAGGCTGATTTTGCGTTAACTGATGAGTAACATTCTGAGGCAAGTGTAACTACAAATTTGTAGTGCTGTAGTTACATTTTTGTAGTGCTGTAGTGACAAATTTGTCGTTACTGTAACTACAGATTTGTCACTACGATATCGCCGAACGATTTGAGGGCTTGCATGGTCGTCAATATACAAAGGGAACCAATTTACGGGTGCGCTCCCCATACCTATCAAATGCTGCTCCGTAATGATCGTGCAGGTGAGCGTCGAGCATGGGGATGTTGGCGAAGACAAAACCGCACAGCATGAGAAGCGGTACAAGGACGGTGAACCAGCGGCCTGCAATCAGACAGAGTCCTGAGAAGGAGATCAGGTCCCCCAGATAGTTGGGATGCCTTGTGTAGCGGAAGAGGCCGAGCGTGTAGAGACGTCCGCGATTTTCTGGAAGCTGCTTCCAATGGTGACGGGCATACTCCGCGTAGGAGTTGATCCAGGAGCCTAGAAGAAAGAGAAGAACCCCGAGAGCGGCGGCTGTTCCGAGAGGATTTGGATTGGTGCCTCCGGCGAAGGAAAGCAACAGGTAGATGAAGAGAACCCACGGAGCGATCATGCCTGCCTCGCTCCAACTGACTGCTCGTTTGAGAAAGACGAATTGCGTGAAGAGGAGGCGCACAAAATAGATAGTGAGTGCTATGGCCAGAGAGATGCGCCGTGTTTCACTGCCAAGATTCCATGTCCATCCCAGGGATGCAGCGATGGTTGGAATGCCCCCGCCCAAGAGCAACCACCATGCGAGTCCAACCCCTATTCCGATGGCCGCCGTCAGAAAGGTGCGCTGGGCGGCGCAGCTTCCGCTGACTGCGTAGATGTCTTTTCTGGGAGCGCTTTCCATGCTGCAACTCTCCGCTATTTTGCTTCGCAAGACCACGAGGATCGGCAGAGATTGCTTGCCGTTTACTGGATGGGCTGGGTGCAGTTGGTGCCGCCGGCGGGGTCCTTGCGGATGGTGTTGTTCTCGTCGGCGCAGTAGCCGTTGTCGCCGGTTTTTCCGATGGACTGGGGGACGGCGGTGATGGTGTAGGAGGTGTACATATCCTGGTTGTTGATGGTGACCTTGGAGCAGT
>JBDTDX010000304.1:0-4828 GCA_039922815.1 Granulicella sp. | reverse complement strand
GAGCCATCGTTAACATCGCCAGCATCGGCGGCAAATTCGCCATGCCGCACATGCTGCCGTATGTTGCCAGCAAATTTGCGCTCGTCGGTTTCTCGGAAGGCCTGCACGCGGAACTTCGCCACAAGGGCATTCGCGTCACCACCGTTTGCCCCGGCCTGATGCGCACTGGCGGCGAAGATCATGCCCACTTTGTCGGCAATGTCGATCAGGAGAAGGAGTGGTTCAATTTCGCCGCAAAGACGCCAATCCTCGCCTCCTCCGTCACCCACGCCGCCAACCGCATTGTGAATGCAGTGACCGCAGGCCGGGCGGAGATCACCATCACTCCACAGGCCTGGCTAGCCGCCCGCATTGTCGGCCTGACCCCCGAGACGACGCAATGGGCCGCCAGCCTCGTCAATCACTACGTGCTGCCCGCGCCCGCAGTGCCCCAGGTACACGGTGCCAAGCCTTTCTGGGCGGACCGACTGCAACCCTCGTCCGACGAGATGTAGCCTAGCCAAACAGGGTCGGCCTAAGGACCAAGATTTAACATAAGACGCCGTCGGGCATCAATCTATCCCCCCACAGGATTTCGATTTCCTTGGGCTGAGCACAACCGAATAGTATCCGCATGATGCTGATAACAAAAGGAAATATCGAGTTGGATTTTCCAAGTTGCCCCCTGCTATTTCTGCGGCAATAAATCTAGCTCCCAGCACACTCCGCATCTCTCGTTTCGTCTAAGTGGCCGCCATGAAATTTGTAATGACAAGTCATCTAGCTACGGAGAAACAGATAACTAACCTCAATTCGAGGTCAGTCCGATCGCTACATCTCGGAAAGACGCCAACGCAGCTTCCAAATGCTCAATGATTTCCTGTTGCAGAACGTCCGGCGTCAGCAGGTCAGCCAGGTTATCTAGGCTGTCATCCCTAAGCCAGAAGATATCCAGGCTCGCCTTGTATCGAACGATTAACTCGTCGTACCGATAGAACTTGAACGCTCGATCTCTTTCGGTCGTGGCGGTTCTCGTGGTGATAGCAGGCGATGAACTCCTGCAGATCATCCAGCTTGAGCGTGCGCGTCTTCAGCGTGAAGTGCTTGTTGGTACGCATGTCGTAGAGAAATTGTACGAGTTGCCCGAAGTGCTCGTAACGACTGCCGGGCAGGCACCCTTATCCAGCCGGATCAGGCGGTACGGCGTGGCCGAGAGCAAGAGCAACGCCGGTTTGCTGGTTCCGTCGCCCAGCAGATTCTTCGTGAGCAAAGCGAGGCTGCGGGCGCGCTCTTTGGCTCTGCCCGTCGACGGTGCGGGCGTTGCGGGCAGGATCAGGTCGGCGTAGCGGTGGAACTCGTCCAGAATTAGCAGGTCGGGGCGGCAAGCGGTATGACGAAGAGCAGCTAGGGCGAGCGCGCTGCGGCAACGGAGGATCAGCTCGGATACATCTCCATGCGCGGCGAGCCAGGCGCTCAAGGCTTTGTCGAGAGGTCTGCCGGCGAATTCGAGCAGGTCGCGTAGCGAACGTAGGAACAGTCGTGTGAGACGCTCAGGCGGCTGGGACCGATGGTCTGTAAACCAGCGCGAGTCCTTGCCGACGAAATGCTTTTGCTCGAGCTTGCGGACGAAGGTCCAGCACGTCGGCGCTTCCGCACACAGCAAGTCGGCGATTAGTTCGCGCTCCGCCTTGCGACCAGTACGTCCGTGCTTCCAGCCGGGCAGGCTGGTGTCCGGCGTCTAGCCCGTATTTGAATGGCCGGATCTAACCGGCCATTTTCGAAACGTCATATCATCGACATCTTCGGCCTTTCGGTCCAGGAACACTCAAGATTGAAAACTTTGTAACAGTCACTGACTTAATGAACGACTGCATCTGACGGGCAGCCGGTCAATCCATGCCAACTTCTCGGCAATGTACCGTTCTAATCTGGTCGCCGTTCGTAAGTACGGCTCACTTGTTGACATCGCCGCATTCCTTAGGAAGATCACGCGGCGGCGGACCATCGTAAGTCACTGGTACCTTGATCCGCATCGCCTTCTCACGAGCAAGCTCTTCGGCTACTTCCGCACTCAGGCCAGCGGTGCGACCGATGATGAAGATCAGCCGCCCCATGATCGGCGGAAATCCGAGATCGAACAATATTGCCGCGAGAACACCGTCGATGTTGACGGGAAGTGGCTTGACCTTCTTCGCCAGGCCAGCTTCGAGAGCCAGCATGAAACGGACACCTTCGCCGGCCAGACCGAAGCTCTCGGCCATGCCAAAGAGAATCGCTTTGCGTGGATCAGTGCTGTGCTGTCGATGCCCCATGCCAGGCAAACGCTCGCCGCGAGCGCGGCAGGTATCGATCAGCCGTTCGGCAGCTACTTCCAGCGAGAGTTTCTCCGACTTTGCAAGCGCTATGCCTTCCGCGATCAATTCCATGCAGGCCATGCCTGCCCCGCCGTGCTGATCACCGATGGCGAGAATGCCCGCTGCAATCGCCGAGGAGACCGAGCCGCGATTGCCGGAGCACGCCAGGCGTGCTGTCGCGGCCGAGGGTGAGCCCGGGCCGTGATCAGCAGATGAAATTAAGATGGCGTCCACCAGTTTGCCTTCTTCTTTGCTCGGCATGCGTCCAGCATGTAGAAGAAAGATGGTTTCGGCGAAGGTAGCGTGCTGCATGAGCGAACCGACCTCATAACCGCTGATCCAAATATTTTTTTCGTCGTAGGTCGTAATGCCTGTGCGCCACGGTTCTAGCATGCGTTCTCCAAACTGCACTCTGCGTGCAATCGATTCCGATTCCAATTCCGATTTCAACGATAGTCTAAAGCGGGCAATCGAGAAGCAGCGTAATCCCCGTATTTACCGTGACGATACGGTTCCCTCATTGCCGGTGAAACGAGCCAGATGGTACGGTTAGTGGCACCTTGGACGGCTTATGTTTACTGGCCATCCATAGTGGACCCCCGACGAGATAAATGTGACCGTACAAGCGACACCTGGTTCTTCGAACACTGCACCCGACCCTACCATTCGCAGTTACCCGCCGGCATCTCTTAGCTGGTTGATCTGGGCTCTTGCAGCGACGTTTTATCTTTCGGGGTTCTACCAGCGCGTATCCCCGGCGGTGATGACCGACGAACTGATGCGTGCGTTCAGCATCGGCGCGGCAAGCCTGGGGAACCTTTCAGCTTTTTATTACTACGCCTACCTTGCAATGCAGATTCCCACCGGCATTCTGATCGACTCGTGGGGCGCTCGCAAGTTACTCATCGCGGGATCGATCGCAGCGGCTGCCGGTACATTCCTGTTTGCAACGACCGATAGCTATGTTCTTGCCTGCGCAGGGCGCTTGTTGATTGGCGGCGCCACCGCCGTCGGGTGGGTTTCTCTCCTGACGCTTGCGACTCACTGGTTTCCTGCGAAACGCTTTGCCATGCTCTCTGGCCTGGGCTTGCTCTTCGGCAATCTTGGCGCGCTCTTCGCACAGGTGCCGTTACGCCTGGCGATCCAGCACTTTGGATGGCGGCCTGTGGTGTCGGTCTCCGCGCTGGCCGTACTTGCCATTGGCGTTGCTTCATTTTTCTTCGTGAAGGACGATCCCAGCGAGGCGAAGTACATCAGTTATGCTCCCGCAAATGTGCACCAGGATGAAGCCTCCTTCCTGGAGCGGCTGAGAGGATTCAGCCGCATCTTCCGCTACCGGAATACCTGGCTCATTTTTCTGGCGCAGGGCGGCATCGTTGGCTCCATCCTGTCATTCACGGGTTTATGGGGATCGCCCTTCCTGCGCGTTCGCTATGGCCTTCAGCAGACCTCAGCGGCTGAGGTTTGTTCGGTCATGATCCTTTGCTGGGCGATCGCCAGCCCGCTCTGCGGTGCGCTCTCCGATCGCATGGGGCGTCGCAAGCCGATTTACGTTGGCGGCTGTGCAGTGACCCTGCTTGGATGGGCCGCCATGTTCTACACGCCGCATCTACCGCTGGCTGGTTTTATCGCCATTGCTGCAGTCACCAGCTTCGCCAGCGGCTCTGTCGTCATCGGATTTGCATTCGCGAAGGAGTCCGTCCCGCCGCAATATCTTGGGTCCATCTCGGGCACCGTGAACATTGGCAACATGGTTGGGCCGACGCTGCTGCAACCTGCGATGGGTGCGTTGCTGGACCTCAACTGGGCCGGCCAGATGAACAAGGGCGTCCCCGTCTATAGCCCGCATGCGTATCAGATCGCCTTCGTGCTCATGGTGGCGTGGCTTACTGTTTCTGTCATTCTGCTGAGCTTTACGCGCGAAACGGATTGCGAGCAAAGAGCATAATTCGAACGGGAACGTTGAAAGGCCCGCACGGTTAAACTGTGCGGGCCTTTGTGTGAGTGGGCTCTTTCGCGAGCCTTTACTCACCGTTGCGATAGATATCGTTGATGTCCCAGTGGCCCGGAGTCGGTGTGGGCGCGTTCTCCATCGGTACCTGGATGACGGTTGGCTGACCCGATGCGATGGCCTCTTCGAGCGCCGGGCCAAGCTCGCTGGCCGACTTCACGTAGATACCGCGTGCGCCGTAGGCGCGGGCAACAGCGGCGTAGTCCACCTCATACGACTTGCCGTTGCACTCAAACATGCAGCCAAAGCTCCAGCCATAGTGCATCTTCTCCAGGCCTGCGATGGTGCCGAACCCCGAGTTGTCCATCACCAGCCAGATGCAGGGCAGGTTGGCTTCCATGGCGGTGGCTACTACGCCGGGGTTGCTGCTGAACGCTCCGTCACCGATCAGCGCAAGGGCGACGCGCTGTGGCTGCGCACACTTCACGCCAAGTACCGCTGCAGGTCCAAAGCCCATCGTCGCCAGACCGCTGGGCGTGATGAA
>JBDTDX010000303.1:0-6631 GCA_039922815.1 Granulicella sp. | reverse complement strand
CCTGGGACAAGGATCGTGACGGCTTCGTCGTCGGCGAAGGTGCGGGAATCCTGATCATGGAAGAGCTTGAGTTTGCGAAGGCTCGCGGCGCGAAGATTCTTGCGGAAGTGATCGGCTACGGCATGTCCGCCGATGCCTTCCACATGACCGGTATGGCTCCTGAAGGCGAGGGCTGCTTCCGCGCGATGAGCGCTGCGCTCCGCGTGGCTGGCGTCACACCAGATCAGATCGACTACGTGAATGCTCACGCCACTTCGACACCGCTTGGCGACGCGCTGGAGTCCAAGGCGATTGAGAATGTGTTTGGTGAGCGTGCCCTGAATCACACATTGCTTGTCAGCTCGACCAAGTCCATGACCGGCCACCTTCTGGGCGGCGCGGGTGGCCTTGAGGCAGGTATCACCATCATGGCGATGCTCGAGCAGACAGCGCCGCCAACGATGAACATTATCGAACTTGATCCTCAGTGCCGTCTCAATTACGTACCCGACAAGCCGCTGAAGGCCAAGATCGACTATGCCTTGTCGAACTCCTTTGGGTTTGGCGGGACGAATGGCTCGCTCGTGTTCAAGCGTTGGACGGAGTAGCGTCGCTTACGAATATTATTTTCGATGCCGCTCGCAACTGAGCGGCATTTGTTTTTTACAGCAGGTCAGTCGGAAGCTTGAGGTTTTATAAAGATTATGCCGCAGGTCTCTGAAGTAGCGCGGGTTGAAGCTGCGCTCAAGAACAAGGGCGTGAAAGAGCTGCAGTGGTCGCTCTGGTACTGCCGGATGCGGCAATCGGTGGCGAGTGCGCGGCCGGCAGACGTGCGGTACTGGCGCGCGGTGGAGACGCAGGTGCAGGAGATCCTCGAGCCGCCGGTAGAGGCGACGCAGTATCCGACAAAGAAAAAAAAGACGAATCGTGGTTTGGGGTCAGGGCGTGTTCTCGGTGAAAACACCGATGAGAAGACCTCGGGCTAAGCGAGAGGGCGGCTCGCCTCGTGCGCTGGCGAGCGTCTCTGTATACACTATCGACTGGATTCAGAGGAGCGAATATGGCATCGGCAATGGCAAATATTGAAGCGTTGAAGGGTACCTACACGGAGTTGAAGTCGCGCATGGAGAAGTCGGTCGAGGACTTCCGGGCGCACCTGTTGTCGACGCGAACGGGACGGGCGAATGTACACATGCTCGATCAGATTCGCGTGGACTACTACGGGACGGATACGCCGGTGGCGCAGATGGGACAAGTCAGCACGCCGGAACCGACGCTGATCCTGGTGCAGCCGTACGACCTGGCGATGGTGTCGGCGATTGAGAAGGCGATTCGGACGTCGAGCGCGGGGTTGAACCCGATGACGGATGGCAAGGTGATCCGCGTGCCGGTGCCGCCGATGACGGAAGAGCGGCGCAAGGACGTGGTGAAGCAGTTGAACAAGACGCTCGAGGATCACAAGACGGCGATCCGGAATATTCGGCGCGATGGGAACGAGCAGATCAAGAAGGCCGGAAAGGACAAGTTGATCTCCGCCGACGACGAGAAGCGGGCGAGCGACGAGGTGCAGCAGTTGACGGACGCTGAGATCCGCCGCGTAGAGGACCTGTTCAAAGCCAAGGAAAAGGAAATCCTCACGGTCTGACTTCTACCCGCACGGCGAAAGGCGCCTTTGGCGCAAAAACGAGACAGTAAGAGGGTGGTGGCGGATGATTTCGCTGCCATCTTTGTTTTTGGATATACTTCTCTGCCTATGCAAAACACGATGAATCTTCGCGCTGTGACGTTGGGGCTTGGCCTCGGTCTGCTTTCGATGGGCGCTTCCGCCCAGACCCTGCTGGTGGCGAACCAGGGAGACAGCACGGTGAGCTTCGTCGATGCGAAGACGGAGGCGCAGGTGGCGGTGCTGCCGGAGGAGACGCCGGGCGTGCATGCGCATGAGCTTGCGACGTCGCTCGATGGGAAGACACTCTATGCACCGATCTATGGCAGCACGGGCGTGGGGCGTCCGGGGATCGACGGGCACGAGATGCTGGTGGTCGATATCCCGTCGCGGAAGATTGTGCATCACGTCGATTTCGGACGAGGGGTGCGGCCGCACATGCCGATCATGGATCCCGTGACGGGCATGTTGTATGTGACGACGGAGCTGGATAAAACGATCACCATCATTGACCCGAAGACACTGAAGATTGTGGGCAAGATTCCGACCGGCGCAGAGCAGTCGCACATGTTCATTTTGTCGCATGACAGCAAGCGCGCCTATACCGCGAATGTAGGGCCGGGATCGGTGTCGGTGCTGGATGTTCCGGGGCGCAAGGTGATCACGGTGATCCCGATTGCGGAGCATGTGCAGCGGATTTCGATCTCGAAGGATGACTCGATGGTGTTCACGTCGGACACTTCGAAGCCGCAGCTTGCTGTGATCGACACGGCGACGAACAAGTTGAAGACGTGGGTGCCGCTGCCGGGCAAGGGATTTGGATCGGCTTCGACGAAAGATGGCCGGTGGCTGATGGTGACGATTCCGCTGTTGAATCAGATAGCGGTGATCGATATGAAGACGTTGAAGGTGGCACGCACGGTTGATGTGCAGCCGACGCCGCAGGAGATCCTGGTTCGGCCGGACGGCAAGGTGGCGTATATTTCCTGCGACAAGAGCGGGAAGGTGGCCGTGCTCGATCTGGCGCAATGGAAGGTGACGAAGTTTATCGACGTGGGCAAGACGGACGATGGACTGGCATGGGCGAAGTAGCGGCCTGACTCGTTAGGTGGTGTGGTCGAGGATGATCTTCCAGCCCTGATCGGTCTTTTCGAAGACCTGGGAGAAGATGCCGTCCGCGTTGCCGCCATCTTTCTTGCTGCGTTCGAGATGGTATTTGCCGACGCAGACGGCAAAGTTTGCGCCGAGAGGCCGCACTTCCAGCTCAGAGAAGCCTAGGTTGCCCATGGCGGCGCGGGTGGGATAGGTCTGCTTGTAGGTGGCGGCCATGCCTTCGAAGCCGCGGTTGATCTGGCGGCTGATGAAGAGGGTGTCCGGGGCGTTTTTGTAGCCCTGGGTGAAGCCGTCGATATCGCCCCTGTTCCAGGCGGCCTCCTGCTTCAACATTACTTTGACGACATCGAGTTCCTGCTGCGTTGCTGTGTGGAGTGGAGGCTCCTGCGCGGGGAGCGATGGTGGCGTGAGCGTGCCAAGACTAAAAGCGGCGATGAGCAGAAGCGAGCGTAGTGGCATGGCGTGACCTCGACTAATTCCATTGACGAACTACATTTTAGGACTGCGCAGAACTCATGTGTTCTGCGGGTATGGTTCGCTGCGGGGCTTGACGCCGGCCGTGGGGGTGATCCAGATGACGGTGACGAGCGCGATGGTACAGAGCGCCACATCCGGATGATAGAAGGCAAGGGGAACAGCGAGGCAATAGAGCAGCAACGAAAGCCAGTGCTTGCGTTCCACGGCTGTGTCCTCGCACTCCAGTTTTCCGGCGTGCCGCAGGCGCCGGGCAATCGACATGCGCAGTCCCATGAAGGTGAGAGCGTTGGCGATCATAGAGGCGGCGTAGATGGCGACGGAGATGGAGTCTCTCTCTTTTTCGAGGACGTAAGAGGTGAAGAACGGCAGCAGCGAAAGGGTGAAGAGAAAAGCGAGGTTGGCATAGAGGATGAGGGAATCGGCCTCGTCGGTGCGGTGGACGAGGTGGTGGTGGTTGATCCAGTAGATGCCGGTGAAGGCGAAGGAAAGTGCATAGATGGCGAGGGTGGGCAGAAGGGCGTAGAGACCGGCGAGGCCGTCCTGGTGGGGAACCTTGAGCTCGAGCACCATGATGGTGATGATGACGGCTATAACGCCGTCGGAGAAGGCTTCGAGCCGGGCTGGTGTTGCGACGTGATGGGCCATGGCGATGCGAGCAGGATACACGGCGGAACAAGCGATGAACTGGGCGGTGGAATAGAATTTTGATATGGGACAGGCGCTGGAGCAGCCGCATGCGGAGACGAAGGTGGTTCATGCCGTGTGCTCGCATGATTGCCCGGACTCGTGTGGCGTGCTGGTGACGGTCGATACCGCCAGCGGACGCGCGGTGAAGATGCAAGGCGACCCATCGCATCCGGTGACGCGCGGATTTTTGTGCGGCAAGGTGGCGAAGTATCTGGATCGCGTGTATTCGCCTGACCGGCTGCTGTATCCGATGCGGCGCAGGGCGGGAGTGCCCAAGGGACCTGCGGGTTATGGCAGCGTGCAGGGGCGCGAGGCGGACGCGTTCGAGCGGATCAGCTGGGATGAGGCGCTCGATGAGATTGCGGTCCGGCTGGGGAAGATTGCAGCCGAGTTTGGGCCGGAGAGCGTGCTGCCGTACAGCTACGCCGGAACGATTGGGCAGCTTGGCTATGGGTCGATGGACCGGAGATTTTTTTATCGTCTGGGGGCATCGCAGCTCGACCGGACGATCTGCTCGACCGCCGGGGGCGAGGCGCTGACGAGTGTGTACGGCATTCGACTGGGGACCCGGCCCGAAGACTTCGTTCATGCGGGGCTGATCTTTGCATGGGGTGGAAATATTCACGGGAACAATATCCACCTGTGGCCCTTTATCGAAGAGGCGCGGCGAGCAGGTGCGCGGCTGGTGGTGATTGATCCGTACCGGACGCGGACGGCGGCGCTGGCCGATGAGCATCTGGCAATCCGTCCGGGAACTGACGGCCTGCTGGTGCTTGGGCTGATGCATGTAATTCTGCGCGACGGGCTGGAGGATCGTGAGTACGTTGAGGCGGCGACGCAGGGATTTGCGGAGCTGCGGGAGCACGCTCTGAAGCCGGAGCATGCGCCGGAGGCAGTCGCAGCGGTGACCGGGATTGCGGCGGAGACGATTGAGCGGCTGGCGCGGGCCTATGCCACGGCTGGCCGCAATGGAAGCAGGCCGGCGGCGATCCGGTTGAACTATGGGATACAGCGGAGCGAGAACGGCGGAACGTCCGTCCGCGCGGTCGCCATGCTGCCGCTGCTGACGGGCGCGTGGAAGTATCGCGGCGGCGGGTTGCAGCTTTCGACCTCGGGTACGTTCCCGTTCAACAGCGAGGCGCTGCGAATGCCGGAGCTGATGCTGGCGAGTCCGCTGGGGCGCGAGACGCGGACGTTGAATATGGTGCAGCTTGGGCAGGTATTGACGACGCTTGGCAGCGATCCGAAGGAAGGGCCGCCGGTGAAGGCGTTGTTCGTCTACAACTCGAATGCGGCTGCGGTGGCACCGAATCAGAATAATGTGCTGCGAGGGCTGCGGCGCGACGATTTATTTACGGTCGTGCATGAGCAGTTTTTTACCGACACGACGGACTATGCGGATATTGTGCTGCCGGCGGCTACGTTCCTGGAGACGAAGGATGTGCAGGGTGCTTACGGGCATTTATTCGTGCAGATTTCAGATCAGGCGATTGCGCCGCTGGGCGAGGCGCGGAGTAATGTCGCGCTGTTCGGGGAACTAGGGAAGCGGATGGGATTTGAAGAGAGCTGCTTTGGCGATACCGAGGATGATTTGATCGACCAGACGCTGGCGACGGATCATCCGTGGTTTGCGGGCATTGATCGGGCGAGGCTGGAGCGCGAAGGGCACGTAGAAATTTCTTTGCCAAAAAATGAGCAAGGGCTGGTGCTGCCGTTCAGCACGGCGTCGTGGTTCCAGACACCGAGTGGACGGGGCGAACTGACGCCGGTGCCGGTGTTTGTCGCGCCTTCGGAGTCGCGGAGCCACGCTGTTGCCTATCCGCTGGAGTTCCTGCCGCGCAAGGGGGACAACTACATGAACACGACGTTTGCGAATCTGCCGGGACACCGGAAGATGCAGGCGAAGACGGCGGGCGTGCTGGAGATGCATCCGGTGGATGCGGCTAGCCGCAGCGTGGCTACGGGCGATGTGGTTGAGGTTTTCAACGGCCGTGGGCGGATCGAATTGATGGCGCAGGTGGGAGGGCAGCGGGCGCAGGTGCCTTCGGGCGTGGTGGCGGCGACGCTCGACTGGAACAAGTTTTCGCATAACGGGATGAATGTGAATGTGTTGACGTCGGAGACGTTGACGGATATGGGCGGCGGCCCAACGTTTTATTCGACGCTGGTGGAAGTACGAAAAAAGGCAGTTGTAGCAGATGTTGGAGGACGTTGACGGTGCATGCAGCGGGGTTTCAATGCGCGGGTTGCGGGGAGTGGATCGAGACGACGGTGGATGAATCGGGCGGCTCGAAGCAGCAGTATGTGGAGGATTGCCAGGTCTGTTGCCAGCCGAATGTGCTGACGGTGCGGTGGGATCTTTCGGCTGGGGAGTTCGTGATTTCGGCGGAGCTTGAGAGCTGACGTTGTGGCGCGGCTGAGGTTAGCAGCGATTTGGGGGACTTTGGCGGGTGACAAACTCGCCTCCAGCGGCGTCAGTCCCATATAATCGAGCTTTCCCCATCCAGCCGTCCGGGGTGTGATTTTGAGAGCAATGAGGGTGTGCGTATTTTTACCGTAAAGCGAGTGAGCGTAGGTTTCCTGAATACCAAGCTAAAGTCTGTGCGCACGCGCTCCAGCCGCTCCCGCATTGCCCGCGTTGTGGTGGGTTTGACCGTTCTGGCGGGGGTGACTCTTTTGACCGGGCCGATGGCCTGGGGCCAGGCCGGGCCG
>JBDTDX010000302.1:0-7075 GCA_039922815.1 Granulicella sp. | reverse complement strand
ATGCCACGAGAGTCGAAGGTTAGTGCCGCATCGGGCTTCCGATCTAATCGCGTGGAACTCTTTGGAGGCATCTCTTCTGCGATGTAGCGATGCAGGAGCGTGTCAAAGTGGACGACCTGTGTGTAGTCGGCCATCTTGCCATCGTTCACGGAAAGCAGCAGACCCTGAAGCTTAATCCGGGCCAGCCTCTCTGTAGGAAACTCGGCACCACTGAACGTCAGATACTGAGTGTTCCTAATACCGTTCTGGACGGCATGACTACATTGATCCGAAATTCCCATGCGAAGCCATGGGAGCGGTCGAACTTCCGCAGATAGCCATCTTTGCAGGTAGCCATCTTTGTAGCGGTCCCACTTACTCTTCAATGTCAGCTCGCCATATCCTGCTGGCTGAAGAATAAAACCGGGCGCTACCAACCGTAGGTTCAGGCGCAGAATAACATGCACAAATCGTAGACCGAGGAACTGCCGATTCAAATACTACACGCTGTATCCCCATAATCCTGGGCACCGGGAATAACAAGATTGCATAGTTTTAAGTCTTTCAAAACTGATTACTGGAGTTCAAATACTGAATCCGTGTCCTTGACTCTGCTCTTGCACTGGCGCGATCTCCTGTTGCGGCGTGATGGATGGCGCTGGCTGGATCGCAGGGGTGTGGGCGCTTTGGTGCGAAACGTCATGCCCTAATGCGGCGGGCAGCTTCTCGCGGTCGTTGGTGAAGAGCTGCGCATCGTGCGCCCCTCGCGAGACGGTGACATAGGCCATGCGGTTATTGAGCAGGTCTTTCGCCCCCCAGCTCCGTGTTCACATGGATTAACACGCGCTCTGCCGTCTGCCCCTGGCGGGAGTGGCTGGTCACCGCATAGCCACGATCGAGATGCGGATACCTGTTTTTGAGGAGGAATCCCGAGGATTGTGCACATAGGCACTCAATGAGCACATCGTTCCCAAAATTGGGGGTTCAGGCCGAGCAGCGTCACCCCCAGCGAGTGGTAGCTGCGGCAACCGCCAGTTCATCCCTTAAGAAGATACATTCGGGAGATTGCCGTAAATGGGTTGTTTCCGACGCTGGGTGCGTCAGCGGCGACCTCAATAGGCTTGTTGCCGTTGATCGCAGCAATTCCGACCGCGAACATCTGGGTTTGTCCGCCGTTGCCGGCATAAAACCAGGTGTTGGTGAAGCTACCGCCCTTGTCGGTAAGGTTGAGATAAATGACGGGAGCTGGCGTATCCGTAGCGTCGGTCGCCGGCCCCACCTCATTGACTGTGCATGTATACCATGGCATTTCGGTTCTCCTTTAGCACGTAGATTTCGGCGAACGCCTGATGCCCCTAGGGCACGTAAACGGTTTCGCGGTTGCAGAGGCTGTCTTGTGGCTCGTCTGACCGGTAGCTTTGATCTGAAACGTCTGTTGTGGCTGCTGCTGTCCGGAGGGCACCGATATCGGACACAATCCGTCCGGAGTATTCCCGGAAAATGACGCACTAAACCAACCGGCGCTGTTGGCGGTCGCTTGAAGTGGGCTTGTTGCTGCCACCTCCCCAACCACGGACCACACAACGGCGATATTAACTGGCTCGTTGTTTCCGAAATTGGTCCCGGTGATCGAGAGGACAAAATTGTCCGAGGAGGGAATTACGGCTGCAGAGAGAGTGGCGGCCGGGGGGGTGTAGGGGACCGTGACAACAATCGAATTCGAAGGCGCCGAATAGCCAACTCCATTGAAAGCTTGGACGTAGATCGTGTAGTCATGCCCGCCATCGAGAACCATGTAGCCCTGCGTTGAATTGATTGGGACGCTATACTCGCCTGGCGCGCCGTTCGGATGCTGTTGAAATACGAGAATGAAGCCATCTTCATTGTCCGAGTTATCGGTCCAGCCAACGAGTAATTGTCGTTGGCTCGGGGTAGGCGCAGGCTGTATTTCAATGAGGTGCAAGTTGGTGGGGGCCGCTGGCCGCTGGGCTTGCAGTTCGTGGATGCGGGAAATTTCCGTGTAGGGGCTGCCCCCGGCGTTCGGCGCCGTGGCGACCACATCAACGGCCTTATGATTGTTGATCGCAGCAATTGCGACGTCGAGCATCTGGTTCTGGGCTCCGTCGGCCGCATAGAACCAGGTATTCGCAAAACTTCCCTTGATATCGGTCAGGTTGATATAAACGACGGGCGAAGCTGTTTCGGTTCCGTCCACGGCGGGTCCGACTTCATTTACGGTGCACCTATACGATGGCATATCCGTCGCCTCTTGGCTTGGCGTTAGAAGGTTCTGGACTTGGATTCATTTCCGTTGGAACAATCCTGTCCCAATTCACTGGACTTGCCTGATTATCTGCAAAAGTGAACATTCGATGCTGATTGAAAGGTCATAGCTTTGACCGAGAATGCACACAAATCGCGTTATCCAAAGGGGCCTGGATCAATTTCTGTTAGAACCTACGACTTCAGAAGGAATTCAACCGATCGTTGAGTAGAAAGTGACGGTATTACGTGTCATGATATATGTCAAGTGAATAAATTCCCGACGCATCCAGCAGCTACTTCCACCTCTTCGGCCTGTTTGGTCGAGTCCACCGCCTGGCGGGAAAAAGTCCTTGGGACGCCCCATCTCTCCTGTATAGGCGGCGGTATTCGCCTCCAAATTCAGCATTGCATAACTAACGAAAAGTCGGCTAGAGCCTAGCGAACCACCGCTCGGCATGTCAATTGTTTCATCCACCGAGGGTCGCCAAATGCCGATGCCAGACTAATGGGCGAGACCATGACATTTCTAAGGTTCTGGCGCACATTTGGGGATGCTCTATTTCGTTCTTGCGGAGTTCCGCGCGATGATTGTTGTTAGGCCTTATTCAAGGCACGCAGGCGCAGCAGATCGAAACTTGCCCACCCATACATCTGACGTTTGATGAGCTTGAGTCGATGGACTTGCCCTTCAACCTGTCCCTGACTCCACGGTAGTTCAGCGCTGCTTCGACGGCTCCCAAGTCTCTTGCTAGCCGGTTGGCGAAGCCGGCCAGTGCTGTCAGCTTCGCCGCCGCAAGCCACAGTGCGAGGGCTGGCCGGTCGCGCTCGCGGATGATGCGGAAGAACTCTCGCCCTAGTTGCGCGAGCGTCGCAATCATAGGGGAAGCGCGATATACCGCATCCAGATAGTGCTGTGCTGATCTCGCTTCCTTGAGCACAAGCCAGAAGGGCCTGTCGCGGTGAGACTTTCAGGGCGTGTCTTCGCTTTAGCGTGCCGGGAGCCTGCGGCTGGGAGCTGCGACGCTGCCGAAGCTAGTAGCGGACGCTGTTGACCTGCCACAAAAGCCCTGCTTGCGTAACTCGATCTAGAGGATGGTGGAATTTCTGTAGCCCTCATCCAAACGCCGGTCCAGATACTCGGCGTAGCTGTCCACGATGGACTTGCGAACGCGAGGCGCGGTCTCCGGATATACTTCCGCGCTCCTGAACTTCTTCAACGTGCGGTGATCAAGGTTCAACTGCCGTCCAAATACTGCACATTTTAGAAATGTACTCGTAGAACACTTTGTGCTGTTTGTAAGGATCACTAACTCACACTCTACGAAAGGCATCGTCTGACAATGCTTTCTAGGTATAGTCCGGTATTAGGATATCAAGGAGTCTAGCCAAATATGCCTCCGCTCCGACGTCTTCAACCATGCGCACATTCGCTTCGATCCAGACGTCCTGAGGGACTACAGGCGGGGTGCTTAAGTAATTCGCAGGCTCATCAGGATGCGGCCTACTACAGATTCCGGTGTCCATTCTTCGTGTGCCGTACCGAGCGCCTCGGTGAGTAAAGTAGCAAGCTATCGAGCCTGATTAGGCCCGACAGCTTCAAATGCGAATGGCTGGATCTCATGCTGGATAATCTGCCCGATCTCGTTTCGCGTTTTGGAGAGATCGTATGCGGCCTGTAGGTTAAGCCAGAACTCAGCTGAGGTCCCAAAGAACCGCGCGAAGCGTAAAGCGGTGTCTGACGACACACCCCGGCGACCGTGAATGATCTCTCCCACGCGGGTTGCGGGAATGCCGGTGCGCATCGCAAGGCGGTTTGCACTGAGGCCTGCGGGCTCCATAAAGTTATCCCGGAGAATAGCGCCTGGATGCGTAGTAACCCGCTGAATGTCCCATCCCTGTACTGGCCTCTTAATTGTCATGGTCTGCTCTCCCCTTTCTTAGAGCGTTAGTGATAATCGGTGATCTCTACATCGTGTGGACCGTCTGTCTTCCATACAAAAAAGATGCGGTATTGATAGTTGATGCGGATACTATGCTGTCCCTTTCGTTGCTTCTTAAGGCCCTCAAGTTTGTTCCCGGGCGGCACGCGCAGATCCGTCAATTGCGTGGCCGCGTGCATCTGATCCAACTTTCGAAGCACGACTGACTGAATGCTGCTCCAGAGTTTTGTTTTTCTAGCTGTGAAGAGTTCGTGTGTCTGAGCGGATTTGAAGGATTGAATCACTTGAGCAATAAGATAACGAACTGCGTTATACGCAGAGCGTTATATTGTCAGGTATTTGCCCGCCAAGTGGTCGAGACTATTAAGCCATCTGGAGTTAGGGGTTTGCGTCTAAAAATGCACCCAAACCCATGGGTTAAGCCACCACCGCGATCAAATTACCAAACTAGGGATGGCCGCTGCCGCAGAGAAGGCATTTACACCGAAGTATTTGAAAGAGACTGAAGCTGGCCACCGATCGCTCAAGGAGAGCACTTCGCCACCTGCAGGGCTGGGAAGCGTGCTTGACATACCTGAAGCGAAATCCTTATAAGGTTGAGCACGGAATAACCGATTGGCATCGTGAGCCCCTAGAACGCGCGGCAGATGGCTTCAGCCTTAACTTAGTCCGCATACAGGAGGCCTTTTCTGGAAATTAGTCGCCGCAAATTTCTTGAGGGATTGACCGCCGGTGCAGTCTGCATTACGCCTTACAAGACGCTTGCCCAGAGTTTGCACCGCAAGATCAAAATTACTGACGTCAAGGTGATGATCGTACGAGGTACCTGGGACTGGAATCTCATCAAGGTTGAGACGGACAGCGGCCTTTATGGCATCGGGGAAGCCTACTGGGGCCCTGGCGTCAAGGATATGGTGCTCCGCCAGTTTAAAGATCTACTGATCGGCGAAGACCCGCTTAATGTCGACCGTCTCTATACCAAAATGTTGATGCGCAGCGGAGGATATGGTGCCATCGGCGGCGTTACGATCACTGCGGCCTCAGGAGTCGAAATCGCCTTATGGGACTTGGCCGGGCGCATCCTGCAGACACCCGTGTGTAATCTACTGGGTGGACGCTTCCGCGATCGTGTCCGTTTCTATCGCACCCTGCAAGTTCCCGCCACAAACCCGGCTGAGGCCGCTTCGTGGCCGCGTCAGCTTCAAGAGGAGCTGGCGAACAATAAGTATGGATTCACGGCATGGAAGGTCCAGGGCGATGGTGTCCCGCCCTCGGTGGACCCGGGGTTTAGGGAACCCGGCCACGATCCGTACACCAATCAACTCACCCTGCGTGATATCGACCGCATCGTCGAGCGCATGGACGGCATTCGCACGGTACTCGGTCCCGACGCCGATTTTGCGATCGAGTGTCACTGGAAGTACGGCATGAATGATGCCATCCAACTGCTGAACGCACTCGCGCATGTGCGGCCCATGTGGATGGAAGATCCTCTGCCGGCAGAAAACATCGACGCCATGGCCCGGCTTGCACGCGCCACCAACACACCTATTTGCACGGGCGAGAATCTGTACGGCTTCCACGGCTTTCGACCACTCATTGAGAGCCAGGCATGCGCAGGCGTTCATATCGATATTCCCAAGTCGGGTGGCCTGCTCGAATCGAAGCGCATCTCCGACTTTGCGAGCCAGTATGACATCTGGACGGCAGCGCACAACCCGGCGAGTCCTCTCGGCACGATCGCCTCGGCTCACGCTGCAGCCGCCATGAAGGATTTTCGCATCCACGAGCTTGCGAAGTGGGTCGACTGGTGGCCGGATCTCGTTACGCACGAAGGGCCATTCTGGACCGATGGCTACTTCGTCATTGAAGACAAACCGGGCTTCGGCGTAGAGATCAACCCAGACGTTGCCAAAGCTCATCTTGCACCGGGAGAAGTATGGTGGGGCTGACGCTGGGCTCCTCCTCCTTTCCCGGGCCTATTCATTTCTACTAACCAAACGTGAGGAAATTATGGCCTTCTTCAATCGCTACACCCCGTCACGACGGGGCTTGATGAAATCGACGATGGCGATGTTTGCCGCCGGCATGCTCGGCAAGGGAGTGCCTCTGCTTGAGGCGCAAACCTCGGTCCGAAATGTCAATAAGAACTCAAGCCCTTCCACCCTCAAGATCACCGACATGCGTTATACAGTGGTGAAGAAACCAGGGCCAAGCCCGTGCCCCATCATTCGCATCGACACCAACCAGGGTGTTTACGGCCTTGGCGAGGTGCGCGACGTCGCGAACTACCAGTACGCGATGGTCCTCAAAAACAGGCTCATCGGCGAGAACCCTCTCAACGTCGATTATCTCTTTGAGAAGATCGCACAATTCGGAGGCATATCCCGGCAGGCCGGAGGTGTCGTTGCTGTTGAGATGGCCCTTTGGGACATCGTGGGCAAGGTGTATGGTGTACCCATCTACCAGATGCTCGGCGGCAAGTGGCGCGACAAGATACGTATCTACGCGGACACCCCGGAGGCCGACACCCCGCAGGAGTTTGCGGCTAAAGCCAAAGAACGTAAAGACCGCGGCCTCACCTGGATCAAAGTCGACGTCGGCACGGACTTGCTGAAGGGCAAGCCAGGTACCCTCATGGCGCCGGCCGATCAGGGCTCTGTCGAGTATGACAAGCGCCTGCCTCACCCATTCACCGGCAATGAACTCACTGACAAGGGCATCGCCGTTTACTGCGAATACATCTCCACGATTCGCGAAGCCGTAGGGTACGAGATCCCGCTCTCCACCGATCACCTTGGACATCTTGGCGTAAAATCCATCATCCGTCTTGGCCGTGCTTATGAGAAGTACAACCTCGAATGGATCGAGGATGTCATCCCGTGGTGGTA
>JBDTDX010000301.1:0-5670 GCA_039922815.1 Granulicella sp. | reverse complement strand
CACTCGATTCTGCTGTAGGATCTCGCGGCTTACGTTAAGCGGCAGGTCTTCACTGTCGATAATGCCGCGAATAAAGCGCAGGTACTGCGGCAGCAATTCTTTTGCATCATCCATGATGAAGACGCGCTTTACATATAACTTCACGCCGACTTTATATTCAGCATTGTAGAGGTCCAGTGGGGCTTTCGAAGGCACATAGAACAGTGTGGTGTAGTCGAGAGTTCCCTCAGCCCTGGTATGAAACCAGAACAGTGGATCCTGCGAATCGCCGGAAATAGATTTGTATAGCTCCTTGTAATCCTCATCTGTGAGCTCATTTTTGGGACGTCGCCAAAGAGCGCTTGCGGCGTTGACCTGTTCGGTTGTCCGAATCTTCTCGGACTTCTTCTCGGTTTCGTTCCACTCGCTCTTGTCGTAGGTGAGGAAGATTGGGAAGGCAATGTGGTTAGAATATTTCTTGACGACTTCCTGCAACCGCCAACTGTTGGCATACTGCTTACCTTCTTCATTGAAATGTAGAAGGACAGTGGTGCCGGCGACAGAGCGTTCCGTGGGTTCGATGTCGAAGCCAGTCTTTCCGTCACTCACCCAGCGCCAGGCCTTTTCCTCACCGGCCTTGCGCGAAACCACCTCAATACGGTCGGCGACCATAAAGGCACTATAGAAGCCAACTCCGAACTGACCGATCAGGTTCGAATCCTTTTTTGCATCTCCGGAGAGTTGAGCCAGGAAATTCTTTGTGCCGGAGCGCGCAATCGTACCGAGGTGAGACACCAGGTCCTCTTCGTTCATACCGATGCCCGTGTCCGCGATCGAGAGGGTACTGTGCTCCTCGTCGAGTTCCAGGTCGATGCGAGGCTCGAAGGGAAGCCCTTTGTAGGCATCATCGATGAGCGTCAACTGCCGCAGTTTGTCCAGCGCATCGGAGGAGTTCGAAATGAGTTCCCGCAGGAAGATCTCAGGGTGGGAATAGAGGGAGTGAATGATGAGTTGGAGTAACTGGCTGACTTCGGTTTGGAATTCGCGCTTCGACATAAAACTATTATAAAAACAGAAGAGCCAGTCGCGCTCGGTAGTGCCCCCAAATTAACGGACATTGGGAACGGACCCTTCCCCGATGCGCACAGGCCGCCGAACTCAGGCCGCAGGCAATGGAAATGCTATTGCGACCGAAGAAGTGCAATGACCATTCGCGCCGACATTTGCTCCGTCAAGCATTGTCCTCTTCTTTCTGGGAGCGGAACCTTTCGGCGCGTTCCAATTCCCAGCGCCTCTTCTAACTCGTCGCGCTCAATTGCTGATTCGATTTCGTCTTCTTCACCGCGCAAGAAAACAGTTCGGACTATTGCGAAAGGAGATCTTTCCCCAGCGCTCGTTGCGAAGATGCGTCACGTTTCGGGAGTGAAGTCCCTTGAAGATGCCAACGATACGGTTATATCTTTCGGTTTCAGAAATGCGGCGGGCTGGCTCCTGGTGGAACGCATGGCGCCTGCAATCAGTCGTAGCCTAATGACCGAAGCAGATAAAGGAGCATTTACTAATTCGTTGGAACCGGCCTCGTATAACGAATCACTTCAACGTCTGAGATCGCAACGATTCCTTCCGGAACCATTGCCTCAAGACGAGGCAGTAGCCGCGCAATCTGTTTTTCCCGGTCCACGATGTTGACCATGATTGGGGGGTCGTTGGAAGTGGGCCACATGCTCGCATGGTGGATATGCGCGCTCAGGCCAAAGCCTTCCAGGCCGCGATAAACAGTGGCACCCGCGATTCCAAGTTCCAGACAGACTGACAAGATTGCCTCATAGAGAGGTCCGCCATCCCATTCATTTTTTTGACTGAAGTGAACTCGCACCATTTTGCCTTTGAACTCTTCTTTAGGCATTAGGATTCCCCTTTGGCGGTCTCGCTCTGCGAAGCGCTGCCATATTGGTAGGTAATGATGTCCACGTCCGAGAGCACCACGAGTCCGTGGGGCATCATCTTGTCGAGAATTGGCATGAAGCTGCTAATCTTCTCCTCGATGTCAATAACTGAGAGCATCAAGGAAGCGCCGTTGGAAAATGTGTGCTGTTGATGTATCTCCCGTCCCGCGCCATAGCCGAGAATGCCCTTGTACACCGTAACGCCCGCGATATCATTCGCTCTCAGAGCTTCCACGAGGGCTTGATACAGCGGCTTGTCAAACCATTGTTCCTTTTCGTCTACATAGACACGAAGAAGCTTCGCCTTACCCTCCACCTTCTGATGCAGAGGCGGCTCAACAGAATCCGAGATGGCACCGGCAGTCTTCACAATCGTGGTTTCCTGAACTTCTATCATGCCAGTGCCGCAGAGTTCTTTCAATTTGGGGAGAAGTTCTTCAACCCTGGAAGGAGTTTCGATGAATTCCACCTTCACCGGGAGGCGATCGGAAACAGCCAGCAAAGATGCCGTATGCAAATGATGGTCTGCGCCAAATCCGGCCACGCCTTTGAGGACGGTGGCTCCCGAGACTCCTCGGTAGAATAGAAAATCGAGCAGACTTGATGAGGTCGCTGCACCATGGTGTGTCGCTCCCTCAGCGATATAAATGGAAACCTTAAGCGCCTTAACTATTTCCTGCATTTCGTCCTCCCCAATTGTGCTTTGTTGCCCGCTTACCGTCGAACTAATGTACGTGACTTACGGAAGAGACCGCGCCGCGAGTGAACCTAAAGACACTGCAATCAAGCCGGCCACGAGACTCACTGCAACATAGAGGGTGCCCATCCAAAACGCGCCATTCGTCAAATCCGACCAAGCCTCCCATTCAAAGGTGGAGAAGGTGGAGAAGGCCCCGATGAAGCCAATGGCGAATACGTACCTCCACGCCGGATTGACACCCGTGTGATCGTTCAGATATTCGAGAATGAGCCCAATCATAAAACACGCGCTGATGTTGATTGAAAGCGTTCCGACCGGGAAGCGTGAGCCAAAACGCTCGGCCGCGACTACGCCAACGAAGTAACGAAGCATCGCACCCAGCGCCCCTCCAATCGCAATGAATAAATATTGTCGCAATCTCACGCTCCTTTCGTCATTTCGTCTGGGCTTGGTTGATGAGAAATTTCATGCCGGCACTCAGGACTTTTAAAGCGGAAGATCTCGCGGATTAGACTTCCCAGGTCTGGTCGGTCCAGAAGGCATGTTCCTCCCAGTTCCGAAACTACCCGCTGGGCACCGTCGACAGGCTGCGGCGTAACTTCATCGGAGGAGACGCAGATGTTTCTTATGCGCTGAGGCTGCGCAGCGTGCCGTTCATGAAGCAGAGATCCAGGCGAACTGGGATAGGAGACTGTCGCCAAATTCTTGCGGCTTCTCAAAATGACTGCGATCTTCATACAGCTCTCCCCTTGCAGCATCAACAAAGCTGCCCATGCGGTTTGATTTGTTTAGGGATCGCCGAGACAAGAAACATCCTCAGCAGGGTGATCCCTGCGAGGAGTCATCATCTGCATCCTTACGGATACAGCATCTAGGGTGAACTCCATCACCCGTCATCTTCTCAACTACATTAATTGTAATCGCTAACCACGCGAAGATTTCTTGAAATCGTCAGTGGGTCGAACAAGTGAAAGAGTGAGCCTTCGTGGTCAATACCGTGCCAAGGCCTCAAAGTTGAGGTATTACCACATGGTTATTCATCATTTGACCCTGCGCGGTGATAAGACGTGGTCGTAAAACTAAACCGGAGCGATGCGGACTTTTACGTCAGCATCGCTCCGGTTTAGCTACTTGATCGTGATACGAATGACTAGAAGGATTTGGCCGTTACTTTGGCGTCACCCGGAACACGCCCCCTGGGTTGGCATCCTCGAGCATCCATAGTGCGCCATCGGGAGCGACCTCCACGTCGCGGATGCGGTGACCAACATCCCAGCGTTCCGCAGGTTTGGCATCGCCCTTACCGTCGAAGGTAATGCGACTGAGCGTCTTGGTCGCCATGCCACTTATTAAGGCGGAGCCTTTCCATTGCGAGAACATTTTGCCGTTGTAGAAAATGAGGTTGCCTGGCGCAATGACCGGCGTCCAGTAGATGACGGGCTTGGTCAGGTCAGGCCGCGTGTCCGGGCTGGGGATAGGCACTCCATCGTAGTTGGGCGCGTAGGAGACGAGCGGCCAGCCGTAGTTCTTGCCGGGCTCGATCAGGTTCAGCTCATCGCCGCCACGCGGGCCATGCTCGAGCTCCCACAACCGCCCATCAGGGGCGAATGCCAGACCATAGGGCGTACGGTGTCCGGTGCTCCAGGTCTCTGCTGGCGTCAAATTGGGTCCGGGGAAGGTGTACGTTCTCACGACTGGAGCAGTCTTCGCGGCTTCTGTATCCTTCGGGGGGTCAGTCACGGGCACACTGGCCGCGCCTGTTTTCCCGGCCATGGGATTGCCTGGAGCAGGTTTGCCATCCAGGGTCAGGCGCAGAATCTTTCCGAGTGGCTGGTTAGGATCCTGAGCCGGTGTAAAGCGCTGCCGATCGCCGGAGGAAAGGAACAGGTAGCGGCCATCGTGAGAAAAGGCTACCGCGGCACCGAACTGTCCGCCCTTGCCCCTCTCCCCATCGCGCCAGATCACCTTGAGCCCCTCGAGGCTCGCGGAATCCTTGGTGATCTTCAGTTGGGCTCGTGCAAGTGCCAGGCTCGAACCGCCATCACCCGGCTCAGAATAGGTGAGGTAGATATTGTGATCCTTGGCATAGTGCGGCGAAAGATAGACGCCCAACTGTCCGCCTTGCCCTCCATAAAGAACCGGTGGTACGTTCGCGACAGGCGTCTTGGCTCCCTGTTGCGTGACCAGCCATAGACCGCCAACCTTCTCAGTGATCAACATCCGCCCGTCGGGCAGGAAGGCGATTCGCCAGGGCAGCTTGAGTGTGGTTACCTGAACCATATTGAAAGGCAGGCTGGCCTCCGGCTTCTCCTCACCTGCATTGATCTGTGCATTTACCTGCGTGGCCGCCAGAGCCATGAATAGCCCTGCGATTACTAGCTGTTTCATCTCGTTTTCCCTCTATTCATATCGATTGGTCCGGTGTGAACAAACTTTTTTCAGGACATCATTTCTTTGTAGTGTTCGGAGGCTTCTTATCGTCGCTTTACGAAGAACTGCTTGATCTCGGTCGCCCTCGACTAGCAAATAGGCTGGTAGCCGATGAGCTGGGTAGCACCGTGTCCATCTTACCCTTACCGTGAACGCAGGGCTCTCGATTCAGGCATTGGAGATCGTCATTACGCTCAGACAATCCTCGATCTTCCGAGGTCGTGGGGATCGCTTGCCCAGCTTTTTATTTGCGATCAAGGAATATTCAAGGTGTGCTGGCAACCGGCGGAAGGATAAGCATCGCGAAGAAGCGATGAATGGAGGTGCTCCTACTGACGGGGTTGCCGTGCGTGAGGAAGGCGGCCAGGGCAGCGTCCGACCTGGGAGCCGGAGTCTGCAGGTGGACGGAGTCGAGCTGATGGCAGGTATCGCAGCCGATGGGTGCGGCCTTCTGTGTGTGGCACGAGATGCAGCCGCCCATGGAGATATCCTTCTCGAGGGCGATCGCGTCCCGCTGCGCTACGGGGCCGTGACAGTCCTCGCACTGCGCTCCGGCGCTGGTGTGGGTCTTGTGGCTGAAGTTCACGAACGAGGGCACCCGGTAGACACGCACCC
>JBDTDX010000300.1:0-3697 GCA_039922815.1 Granulicella sp. | reverse complement strand
CCCAGTCCCGCACCTCCGCTCGCCAGACCACTGGCTACGTCATCCTCGACAGCAAGGTCACCAGCGGCATCGACCACGCCGCTTCTCCCGCAGCTAAAAGCACCATCGGCCTCGGACGCCCCTGGCGTCCCTTCTCACGCGTCGTCTTCATCCGCACCGAGCTACCGGCAGAGATCACACCCGCTGGCTGGAACAACTGGAACAATCCCACCAACGAAACCACCGCCTACTACGCTGAATCCGGCAACACCGGTCCCGGTGCCGTCACCACCGAACGCGTCAAGTGGTCCCACCAACTCACCCCGCCTGAAACCACGCCATTCCTACCCGCAAACTTCCTTCGCGGCAACGATCATTGGAACCCCCAGGCCGAAGCCTCCCACCTGCCTTAGCTATTTCGTTTCGCTTTGGTACAGAGCCGCAATAAAAAGCGTCATCTTGAACGAAGTGAAGGACCCCTGTATTTTGTCCAGCAGGGCACACTCCCGACCATTGCGGAAACCGCTCCAGTAACGAAGAACTCCGCAAGGACACGCAAGTGACTATGATCGAGCCACCGGACAAATGCTGACCCTCACGCCCTTCGCGACCCTCATCCTCTTCGCCGCCATGCTGCTGCTCATCGAGCTTGGCCGCCGCCTGCGCATCTGCCGAACCGATCCGGACAACGCCAACCAGCCCGGCGCAGCCGCCATGGAGTCCGCCATCTTCGCGCTCTTCGGCCTCCTCCTCGCCTTCACCTTCTCCGGAGCCATGGCCCGCTACGACGCGCACCGCGACCTCATCGTCCAGGAGGCCAACAACATCGGCACCGCCTATCTCCGCCTCGATCTCCTTCCTCCAGCCACCCAGCCCGCCCTCCGCCAAAGCTTCCGCGATTACACCGCCGTCCGCATCCACCGCTTCGACCTCCCCGACAACTCGCCCGAGTCCATCGCCGCAGCCACCCAGACCGCACGCCTGCAGAACGAAATCTGGACCCACTCTGTAGCCGCCACAACCGGCCCCGGAGCAAATCCCGACGCCACCAAGCTCCTCCTCCCCGCCCTCAACGACATGATCGACATCACCGCGACCCGCCGCAACGCCTTCGACATGCACCCGCCAACCGTCATCTTCGTTCTCCTCTTCGCCCTCGCCTGCGGATGTGCCCTGCTCGCCGGCTTCGCCATGACCGGCCGCCGAAGCTGGCTGCACAGCATCGTCTTCGCAGCCTCCATCGCCCTCACCCTCTATGCCACGCTCGATATCGAATTCCCCCGCCACGGCCTCGTCACCCTCACCTCCCGCGACCAGATCTTCAGCGACCTCCTCCAGACCATGCGCTAGCCCAAAGCCCGCTAACTGAATCAACTGGAACTCTTTCGCCGAACCGGCTTTGAAAGGACGCGGCTTTAGCCGCGTCACTACCGCACCCACAAAACGGGGCTTCAGCCCATGAGGGGAATGCCGGAGCATCCAAGCAACGCAGTGGCCACCACACCCTCCAACCCGCCCAACGTCGTCGCCAGCCACGGCTACTTCGCCGACCTGTACACCTTCGACTGGAGCACCCTCGACCTCCACCTTCCGCTCATCTGCTCGGTGGCCGTCGCCCTCTGCTTCATCGTCGGAGTGCTCATCGGCCATCCCTCTGCCGGCCTGATTGCAGGCAGCGGAGCCATGACCGTCGGCTTCGGCATCAACCAGCGCATCGCCGACTCCCGCCTCTGGCCCATGATCTCCGCCACTCTGGTCATGTTCCTTTCGACGATCGTGGGCATGTGGGTCGGCCATCACGGCCTCACCCTTCTGGCTGCCGCCGCCCTCTGGAGCTTTACCTACGGCATCCTCACCGCGCGAGCCGCAGGCATCAGCTGGGTCGGCCAGCAAGCCGCCGTCACGCTGCTCGTCACCTCGGCATTCCCTGCCGACCTCCGCCATGCCTTCGAGCGCGGCCTCCTCATCCTCCTCGGCGGTGCGCTCCAGATCCTCGTCACCAGCATCTTTCTCCGCAAACTCCCCCAGCTTGGCTCTCATCTCCTCGAACTCCCCTACGCCGGTGGCGTCAGCGTCAACCACCTCCTCCATGTGGACGACCCCGAACACATCGACCGTCACACACTCGTCGCGCAACTCCGCGCCATCCCCAGCGCTCTCCCTCGCCTCAGCCAGGCCACCAGCTTTACCTACGCCCTGCGTCTAGCCATCACCGTCACCCTCGCTGCTGAAGCCTATCGCCGCTGGGGCGTCCAGAGCGGCTACTGGATTCCCATGACCGCGCTCCTCGTCCAGAAACCAGCCTTCTTCGAGACCCTCAACCGCGCCCTGCTCCGGGTCGGCGGAACCCTCGCCGGAGCCGTCCTCTCCACCTTCTTCCTCATCCACATCCACCCCGACCCGCTCTACCTCGCCATCCTCGCCGCGTTCTTCGCCTTCTGCGCCTACGCCACCAATACCGTCCACTACGGCTTATTCACCCTCTGCCTCACCTCGTACATCGTCTTCCTGCTCTCACTTAACCAGCTCCCCGGCCCCGTCATCGCCCACCGCCGCGCCATCTGCACCATCGCCGGAGGCCTCATCGCCCTCGTCATCCACCTCGACGCCCTACGCCGCCACCGCAGCAAGCCCATCGCAACGTAAACTGGCTGTACATAACATCATGGCCAAACAAGAACGTCTCACCACCTTTCCCAAACAACGCACCACCTGGGCCTGGCTCACCGGCACCTTCTTTGGAGCAGGACTCCTGCACCCCGGCCCAGGCACCTACGGCTCCGCCGCCACAGTCGTCCTATGGTTCGCCACCGCCCACGCCCTGCACCCGTCGCCGCTGGCCCTCACTGTCGGCACAATCATTGCAGCCTTAGCCGCGACCCTCATCGGCATCCCTGCCGCCACCATTGTCGCCCGCGAATCAGGCCGCGAAGACCCCGGCCACGTCGTCATCGACGAGGTCGCCGGCCAGCTCATCGCCCTCATCGCGATCCCGGCAAACTGGCAGCACGCCGCACTCTCCCTCCTCCTCTTCCGCCTCTTCGACATCTTCAAGCCCTGGCCCATCCGCAAGCTCGAAGCCCTCCCCGAAGGCACAGGCATCATGCTCGACGACGTAGCCGCTGGCATCCTCGCCCTCGCCGTAGCACACATAGCCCTCCTCTTTTTCTAAAACTCCACACCCTGGTACCACCTCAACCGCTCAGGTGCCCCATCCTTCGCAGCCTCACCGCGAAGGGTGGGATCTCACGACCCTACCCCACCTGCCTGCGCAGTTGCGCTTCAACTCACGCGATATCGTCGATGCCGAGCGATCCAGAGCTGAAGCGATTTGCCGACACGATTGTTCCAACGAAAGATGTCCGTAAACCCCTGCCATAGCAACAAAACCTTATCAGCCCGTTGCACTTCGTCTGAGAACTCAGAAGGATCACGAAAAGCTTGTCCCACCACCACCGCTCCACTCTTTCAAACAAAAACTCCCAGCTCTCACCTTTGCCCATCTCCTTCCGCAAAGCCGAAGAAGAAGCTTTCTCTTCCCTAATCCCTATTCACTCCTCCCTGCCTTACACTTGAACTGAATGCCTTCGCTCTTCCATCACGAGCCCAGCCCCGACGCTCCCCACCTCGACAGCGTCCACCCCTCTGCAGCCATGCCCGGCGGCGAGATCGCCCTCCACGGCCGCAACCTCGGCCCCCACATCGCCGACGGCGAACA
>JBDTDX010000299.1:0-6921 GCA_039922815.1 Granulicella sp. | reverse complement strand
TGCAATTCGCCTGCCCCATCGCCACCTGCTGCTCCGGCTGACGGTGCGAAACCACCCACAGCACGCCCAGGTAAATCAGCCACACCCCCACCAGCGTGCTCGCTCCCTGCAACAGCTTTTCCCGCTCCCGCCGTACCAGAGAGATCGTCAGCCCGATCAACCCCAGCACCGTCCACAACGCCAGCGCCAGCGCCAGATACTCGTACCCACTCATGCCCATGCTCCGCAATCAGATAAACTTATCCCAGACTATGCCACCCATCATCATCGCCCAGAACCTCGGCAAGACCTACCGCTCCGGCAAACTCGATGTCACCGCCCTTCACGATGTCAACTTCTCCGTCGAACCCGGCGAGTTTGTTGCCATCGTCGGCCCCTCGGGCTCCGGCAAGTCCACCCTCTTCTATCTCCTCGGAGGTCTCACCTCGGCCACCACCGGCTCCGTCACCATCGACGGCACCGACTTCGCCCGGCTCTCCGACCCCGAGCGCACCAAAATGCGCCGCTCCCGCATCGGCTTCGTCTTCCAGCGCTTCAATCTCCTGCCCACCCTCTCCGCCATGGGCAATATTGAGATCGCGCACGAGATCGCCAACCTCGGCTCTTCCATCAAAAAGCCCCTCGACCACGCCCTGCTCGCCCATCTCGCCACCCTGCTCGGCATCAATGGCCGCCTCGAGCACCGGCCAAATGAGTTGTCAGGAGGCGAGCAGCAGCGCGTCGCCATCGCCCGCGCGCTCATCACACGCCCCGCCATCGTCCTCGCCGACGAGCCCACCGGCAACCTCGACACCAAAAACTCCGACGCCGTCCTCGATATGCTCCGCACCTCCTCCCGCGAGCTCAACCAGACCGTGCTGATGATCACCCACAACCCCGACGCCGCCCAGATCGCTGACCGCATTCTCCACATGCGCGACGGCCAGATCACCCACATCGAAAAGGGAGCAGGCCGCGCCGCTATCGCCGCCGTCTAAGCTTGCGAGGCACGAAAATAAGCATCGAACGATGCTATAATTGATGCCAAAGGAGAGTCGCTATGCGGACAACACTTTCTCTTAACGATGAATTGATTGCGGCTGCCCAGGAATATACGGGGCTCAAAGAAAAGTCGGCTGTTGTCCACGAGGCACTGAAAGCACTCGTTCAGCGCGAAGCCGCACGTCGACTTGCACGCCTCGGGGGGAGCCAGCCAAATTTGAAGCGCATTCCCCGGCGGCGGCCAGCACTATGATTCTGGTCGACACCGCAGTGTGGATCGACCATTTCATTGAGACAGATCCCATGCTTCAAAGATTGCTGGACGAAGGGCAAGTCTTCTCGCATCCGTTAGTCATCGGCGAGCTTGCAGTGGGGAACTTGAAGCCGCGCGACTCGATCCTGAAGACCCTGAGCTTTCTTCCGGTAATCCCTGCCGCAACGGATGACGAAGTTTTGCAATTTATAGCGAATCGCCGTCTCTTCGGCATAGGAATCGGCTACATCGACGCCCACCTGCTGGCTGCCGTACAACTCACCCCCGATGCCAAACTCTGGACGCACGACAAGCGCCTTCACGCAGCCGCCGGGAAGCTGGACCTTGCCATCAAACCCTCGGCAAGAAATACAATCCACTAACCCTTCTTCACCGCCCCGGCGAAGCAAAATCCACCTGCACCGTCGTATCCACCGCCACCGCCTGCCCATTTTGCAGATACGGCCTGTACTGCCAGCTCTGGACGGAGGCCGTCGCAATCGGCACAAACACCGGGTCCGACGCCTCCACCACCGTCAGCCCCTCGACATGTCCGTTCTTGTCCAGAATCACCCGAAACCGCACCTTTCCCCCCGCCAGCCGCCGCGTCAGCGCCGCTGCCGGATACCCCATACTCACCGGTCGCCGCTTCAGCAGCGAGCTGGCAACACTCGCCGGAATACGCACGGTGTGCTGGCTCGCCGCAACCTCTTCGGCTGACCCCATCGTGCGCACATCGAGCCCGGGCCGCACCTCGTCAATCGTGATCGGAGGCAGTCCGATCAGCGGCACCACCTGCGTCAGCGGACCCTGCGGCGGCTTCGCGCATGCCACGGCAAAGCTCAAGCCCCCCAAAAGCGCTATTTTTGCAACTTGACCCATCGCCGAATCGTATCCCATCTACTCCCTGCGACATAAGACGGCGAGCAGGCAGGCAGCTCGCGTGTTATCGAACAAAAAATCCGGAAACCATGCATCCCGTCAACATTTCCGGTCAGGGCGGATTGCTTCGCTCCCGAATCTCGCATCCCTCTTCTTACAAGCGGCAAAGCCGTAAAGGAGATTCCAAATATGACCGACTATCGCGTAGCCCCGGGCGAAGCCCAGGAAGACCAACTCACCGCCTCCATCGAAAAATACACCGCCCAGATTCCTTCAAGCATTTATCTCGCTGCCGCCCTCGGATCGATGGCGATCTCCGTCGGCTTTCAGGCGGCGAAGAAGCAGCACATGTCGCTCTTCATCGGCCAGTGGGCCGCACCCTTCCTCATCCTCGGCCTCTATAACAAGATGGTGAAGCAGCACGGCTCCGACGCCACCCAGAATCCGACCCTGTCCCGCAACAGCTAGAGTCGCTCCTGTCTTAAAACACAACGGCGTTACGGTTGAGATCATCGACAGAAACGACGACCCCGGCATCATCATGCCGGGGTCGTCGTGCTGCTCATACAGGTCTTACCCTGCCACCACTTCCGCTTCCACCGGATGAAACGCCGGATTCGCATCCTCCGAAATCCGCACGCCCCCCGAGCCAATGTCGTACACCCAGCCTGAGATCGTCAGCTCACCCCGCGCCATGCCCTCTGCGATCGACGGATGCGTCTGCAAGTGCTTCATCTGGAGCAGCACATTCTGCTCCGTCAATCGCCGCATAAAGTCCTCGGGCTTCTCCCCCTCCGGCGCTGTCGAACGCGTAATCCGCAGAGCCGTATCAGCCAGCCTTAGCCACGATTTCACCGACGGAATTCCCTCCAGGCTTGCTGGATCCATCAGCGCCTTCATCGCCCCGCAGTCCATATGGCCGCACACCACCACATGCTTCACCTTCACCACGCTCACGGCATACTCCAGCACCGCGCTCACGCCGCCCAGCATCTCTGGATACGCCGGAATCATGTTCCCAATATTCCGCGTCGTGAACAGCTCTCCCGGCCCGCTCTGCGTAATCAGCTCCGGATCGATCCGGGAGTCGGCACACGTAATGATCAACGTCTTCGGCGCCTGCGGCACGGCCACAGCTTGTTCAAACGTCTCCCGAAGCTCCGGGTAGACGTTACTCTGAAACTTCAGAATTCCTGCCTTCAATTGCTCCAATACTTCATCGGCCATCCGTTACGCCCTCCACTTGATGCTGCATCCAATCGATGCCTTCTGGTTGGTCTCCGGCCGCACGCCCTTGATCACCGCGTCCATCGCCGCACGCAGGTCCTTGCCCGTCACCGGGATATCGTTCCCCGCATCGCCGCGCCGCGGACGGCTGTCATCCATCTGCCCCCGGTACACCAGCTTCAAATCCTTATCAAAAAGCAGTAGTTCCGGCGTGCACACGGCACCATACTCGCGCGCCACCTCCTGCGTTTCGTCGTAGAGATAGGGAAACGGGAACCCCAGCCGCTCTGCCTGCTGCTTCATCCCTTCCGGCCCATCCTCCGGGTACGCCATCACGTCGTTCGATGAGATCGCCACCATCCCGATCTTTCCTGCATAGTCTCTGCCAATCGCTGTCAGCCCGGCCTCCACATGCTTCACATACGGGCAATGGACGCACACAAACATCACCAGCAACCCGCGCTTGCCGTCCCCAGTCGCATTCAGCCCTTCGCGAATCGCCCCATCCGTGGCATCGTCGCCCTGGGCCATCGCGACCACATCGTCGCGCCCAACTGCGCGCCCACTCACCACATCCAACAGCTCAAAGGCAGGCGCTATCGTTCCTAATTCCATCATTCCTGATTGCATTGGCATCATCGACTCCGTTTCCCCATCATAAACTTCCGGGCTCGATCACCGCTTCGGTGTCCGACGAGAGCCACACGATTGGCTAAAACCTGTTCAGTTACTCAACGCTCTTGTCCTACCGGCAAGGAATCCCATTTCCGACCAACGGGAGGCTAACCGAAGGGATCACAGGGCACGAAGTGCCCGCTCCACGCGGAGTGGGCCCGTCCGGCAGGACAGTATTTGGACAGATTCCTTAGGGAATCGCCGCGCCCTTACAGTAAAGTAAGCCCAGCGTAGAAAATCCTTCAGGAGTGTTATGTCTCTGTTTCTCCGGCCTCTGCTGTCCACTTTTCTGCTTGTGGGAACGCTCCTCCCCGCTGCCGCGCAGAATACGCGTCTGCCCAAAGCCATCCCCCAATCGGACCGCGTCACCGCCCGCGCCAGTCTTCGCGCCACGACCCGCCTCGCCGGTCACCTCCCCTCCTGGGCCACTGCCGCCAATGACGCCGGCCCGCTCTCCCCCGATACCACCCTCCGCCTCACCTTCGTCCTCTCCCGCTCCTCCGAGCGCCAGGCCGCCTTCACGCAGTTTCTCGCCGACCAGCAGAATCCCACCTCCCCCAGCTACCATCAGTGGCTCACCCCGCAGCAGATCGGCACCCTGTACGGTCCCACCCAGAACGACCTCACCGCCCTCACCGCGTGGCTCGCCGCCGAGGGGTTCAACCTCAAAGAGGTCGCCCCCAGCCAGACCTTCGTCACCGTCGAGGCCCCCACCTCCACCGTCGCCAACGCCCTCGATACCAGCTTCCACACCTTCACCCTCCGTGACGCCACCGGCCGGTCCACACCCCACATCGCTGCAACCTCCAATCCGGCAATCCCCTCGGCGCTCACCGCCATCGTTACCTCCATCGCTGGCCTCGCCGACACTCCCATCACCCCCGACCACCTTCTCATCGCGCCCTCACCCGCCAGCCTCGCTTCCCCCACCCCGAACCTCACCAACGGCAGCTCGCACAACGTCGCTCCGTCGGATTTCGCCGTCATCTACAACATCAACCCCGTCTATCAGTCGGGCATCGACGGCACCGGCCAGAAGATCGCCGTCCTCGGACGGTCTCAGGTCCTGCCCGCCGACATCACCAACCTCGAATCCATCACCGGTATCCCCAGCAAACTCCCCAACACCATCATTCCGCCCGCTGGTGTCGATCCCGGAATGACCGGTACCAACCCCACCTCCGGCACCAATCCCGATGACCAGGGCGAAGCGACCATCGACGTCGGCCGCGCCATCGCCACCGCTCCCGGGGCCCAGGTCGATCTCGTCGTCAGCGCTGCGGCAGGCGGGATGAACGGCCTCTACATCGCCGCCAACTACGCCGTCCAGACCCTCAACGACCCCATCATCAACATCAGCTTCTCGTCCTGCGAGGCCAACACCTCTCCGTCCATCACCGGCGTCTCAGGCTTCTGGAACACGCTCTTCCAGCAGGCCGCCGGCCAGGGCATCTCCGTCTTCGTCTCCTCGGGAGACTCCGGCGCGGCCCAGTGCCTCCCCTCCGGACAGGCACCCTCCGGCACCCAGGTCCGCAGTATCAACACCATCTGCGCCAGCAGCTATGTCACCTGCGTTGGAGGCACCGAGTTCGCCGACTTCACCTCGCCCTCCACCTACTGGAAGCCCGCCAACGGCACCAACTTCGAGTCGGCCATCGGCTATATCCCCGAGGGTGCCTGGAATGAGCCCGGTACCGCCGCCCCCTTCGTCGTGAACGGCACTGGCGGCGGCGCCAGCGTCTTCATCCCCAAGCCCTCCTGGCAGACCGGTCCCGGTGTCCCCGCCGACAACTTCCGCGATGTCCCGGACGTCAGCTTTACCTCCTCCGGCCACAACGCCTATCTCGTCTGCCTCACCTACACCGGAGCCGACTGCTCCACCTCGGGCGGCCTGCACAATGTCGGTGCCACCGGTGGCACCTCAGTAGCCGCGCCCGCCATGGCCGCCATCGCGGCTCTCCTCAACCAGAAGAGCGGTGGTGCCCAGGGCAACCTCAACCCGCTCCTCTACAGCCTCGCCACCAACGCCCCAGCCGTCTTCCACGACGCCACCCCCGCCACCAGCGGTGTCGCTTCCTGCGACGTCAACACCGCCAGCATGTGCAACAACAGCACACCCAGCTCCGGCGCACTTACCGGAGGCGTGGCTGGCTACGCCCTCACCGCCGGTTACGACCAGGCCACCGGCCTCGGTTCGCTCGATGTCGCCGCGCTCCTCAACTCCTACGCCCGCGTCGCCAGCATCAGCGTCACCCCGGCCACCCCCACGCTCACCCTCCAGCGCGGAGCCACTACCAACAACACCGACGCCCTCACCCTCGCCTCCTTCGCCTACGCCGGCAGCGTCTCGCTCGGCTGCACCGTCACCTTCAACGGTGCCACCCCCGCCGCGTCGTCGCCCATCTGCAGCATCGCTCCCCCCACCGTCTCCATCACCGGCGGAGGCACGGCCACCAGCACCCTCACCCTCACTACCAGCACCCCCGCCTCCGCCGCCGCGATCCTCCCGCCGCCGCCGTCGTCCACACCCTCTTCGAACCACACCGTCCCCTACGGACGCCTCGCCTTCGCCTCCCTCTTCCTGCTCGCCCTGATCCCGCGAAAGCGCTACCGCCACTCTCTGCGTGGCTTGCGCTCCTGGCAATCGCTCCCGGTCGCCCTGCTCCTGCTCGCCGGGCTCGGAGCACTGTCCGCCTGTAGCGGCATCAGCACCCCGCTCTCGCCGAACCCGCTGCTCATCAGCCCTAGCAACCCCGTCATCACCGCCTCCGCCCCTGCCATCTTTGCCGGAGCCACCGACACCTTCTCCGCCACCGTCTACAACATCGGCTTCAACACCCTGGTCACCCCCACCGGCACCGTCAAATTTTTCAGTGGAGGAAGCACCCTCCTCGCCACCGCGA
>JBDTDX010000298.1:0-13786 GCA_039922815.1 Granulicella sp. | reverse complement strand
GATTCACCGTTCCAGATTGCTGTCCCGTCAGCGTAACGCCACTGATCTGGAAGAACTGTCGATCGCGTTCCAGGCTGTTCATAAACAAGACCAGTGGCCGATACTCGCCGATCAGGCTCGCATCCATGCGAACCTGTGTGACTGCGCCAACGGCACCCTCGAGCACGGGAGAATCGGCGTACTGTACGTGGCTGAGCTTGACGCCCTGCTTCTTCGCCAACGCGCCCAACTCGGCAATCACCTGCGAGTCCGCAAACGGAAGCCGTTGATCGTAGAAACTATCCGCATAGGCAGTCGCCTGGGTCAGCTTTCCATCCAGCCCACGCAGCGGTTGCGCTGCATGTTCGGCCGCGTGCATCTGGGCTGTCTGCTGAGCCATTGCCGCATTATTTTGACGATTCGAAGCCTGCCACGCGAACGCGAGATTAATCAGCAAATAAAGGTTCACCAGGGCCAGCAAGCCCACGCCAGCGAAGTGCAAATTGAGCGGCGTAACAACCTCTCGTATCCGTTCCGCAAGGCTCGTGGTAACGACCTCTTTGGTCTGGCTCATCGTGCGGACCCCACTTTCGTAGGCGCACTCAACATGGCGCTGGGCTTGGTCGCAACCTTTTTATGAGTCTTGATGCCGTCCCGAGCAGGCGTCGTTCTAGGTGCACTCTTTAGTGGAGCAGCGGGAAGCGGATTGTAGCCGCTGAGAATGTCGAACTCGACGCCACCAGGCACTACGCTACTCTGAGCAACAGCCGTCGGCACGCCACGCGGACCACCAGCAAGTCCGCTGCCGGATTCCTGCGTCTGCGCCGATTCGTTACTCAGATGGGGCGCAAGAAAACGGCGTGAGGTCTCGAGGTTCCGTACGAGCTGTACCGCTCGGTCGCGATCGCCGCTCACGCGCAGCCGAATCTGCACCTCGCCCTCCGGCGTAATCGACGGATCGATGCTGGTCACCTGCACCCCAACAGGCAACACGGTTTCAAGATCCATCATCACCGCAGTCCAGCTAAAGCTCTTCTTGGCGAAGAGCTCATTCAGAAACTGCGATCGTTCGAGAACCGCCATATTCTGCGGCTGACGCATCCGTGCCTCATTCGAACGTCGCTCATCCTCAAAGGTGGCTGTTCTCGTCTTCAAAGCCTCCATCCGAATCTGCGTGTCACTAGCCCTCGCTTTGAACACGTGCAGTCCGATACCAAGCAGTATGGCGAGCACAATCAGCCCTCCCATCGCCAGCCGCAGTCGCGCAAAGAGAGGCCGCAATTCGACAAAGGGACGCGTCGCGAGATTGAGTGTAATCCGCATCAGCTCTTGAGCGCCCCTCGCACACCGGCCAGCCAACCGCGCGGCACCTCGGCTGAAGGAGTTGCAATCATCATCGGTTCGACGATCTCATGGACATCGATTGCCTCGCCTCCAAAGCCCGCATCCCGCAGCATATGCCCCAGCCTGATCGCACCCGTCGTGCCTGCCGCAAGAATTGTGCTCGGGGCAAAACCGAGCGTGTCTTCGAAATAGGCGGCGGCCACGCTGACCGCCTGGCTTACCTCGTGTGCACCGGACGTACTAGCCAATTCCCGTAGCTGCTCCCGAACGTCCTCGAGCACGGCGTTCGGCTCGGCGATTGCCGCCACACGCGCCGCTTCAACCTCGGCTGTTATGCCGATGGCAACCGGTTGCTGCAACGACCATTCCGCGATCGAGCTCTCATGATCAACCAACGGCAATGACGGCGGCACGGAAACAACTGGCTCGACATAAGGCTCTTCAGTGGTCATATCCACCGACCGGTGCAGTAGCAACATGCCACCACGAACGATTGCCGTCGTCACTCCCTTGGGGCCAGCATTGACGACCAACGTCGGCGCATCGGTTGCATCCAGCCCGGCAAGTGCAGCCAGCGTGCTAGGAAGGACTGCTCCAGGCTCGAAGCCCGCCTCCCGAACTACCGATTCATATTCGCCAAGCACCTCGCGTGGCATCGCCACCGCCACCACCCGCACACCGCTCTTGCCCGACGACATCACCTGATAGCTAACCGCTGCATCCTCAGCTTCGAAGGGAAGCATTTTCTTCAATCGAAAGCGCACCACTGGCAACGCCTCTGCCAACTTGCCAGGAAGCGAATCAAAGTCCAGCAGAAGTACGCGCACCGCAGCGTCGGGAACGACCAGCGTAACCACACGCCCTCGTCCGCTGGCCTGCTCCGCAACCGCTTCCAGTGTTTTGCGAAGCGCCATGACCACTGTAGCCCGGTCGGCAACATTTTTCGCTTTCAGGCCAGTGACAATCGCCCCTTCAGGCAGAAGAGCGCGGGCAATGGCAGCCAACGGCGCCGCTGCGTCTTCCGCACAGGCAGCGACAACGCCCTCGGCGCGAAGTTCTACCGCGAGACGGGGCCGCGTCCCCAGGGTTGTCGGCAAGAATTCCATTCCGTCCTAGAGTACCTGTTCTTCCCGCATCAGCGCCCTGCCTCGATGAACGTTACCTTATTAATCTCCTTTAGCGTCGTAACTCCTTCGCGCACGCGGTCGATCGCGGAGTCGCGCAAAAACGCCATTCCCTTATCCTTTGCTTTCTTGCGGATCTCGCTGCCAGGTCTTTTCGCAAGCAGCATCTCGCGGATTTCGTCGTCCAGTTCGAGCAGTTCGTGAATCGCCGAGCGGCCACGAAATCCGGTGCCACCGCACTCCATGCAACCTGGGCCTTCGCGAAAGGCAAAGCCCTGCCAATCGGCAGGATCAAGACCATTCAACTCCAACTCTGCATCGGTGTAGTGCACCTCCTGCACGCAGAACTCGCACACCGTACGGACAAGTCGTTGCGCAAGGATGCAATTCAGCGCAGAGACAAAGTTGTAAGGCTCCACGCCCATATTCAAAAAGCGTCCCAGCACATCCACTACGTTGTTCGCGTGGACAGTCGTGAAAACCAGGTGGCCGGTCAGCGCAGAGTTGATCGCAATCTGCGCAGTCTCGGCGTCGCGAATCTCTCCGACGAGAATTTTGTCCGGGTCATGACGCAGGATAGACCGTAACCCGCGCGCGAAGGTCAGCCCCTTCTTCTCGTTCACCGGAATCTGCGTAATACCGCGAATCTGGTACTCGACAGGATCCTCGATCGTGATGATCTTGTCCTCGTCGCTCTTGATCTCGTTGAGCGCAGCATAGAGCGTCGTTGTTTTGCCAGAGCCCGTCGGCCCGGTCACAAGAACCATGCCGTAAGGCTCCTTGATATACCGGCGGAAGCGAGTCAGATCCTTCTCCGCAAATCCAACGACATCCAGCGAAAGCTTGGTGAACTTCTCCGACATCGACTCCTTGTCGAGTACACGCAGCACAGCGTTCTCGCCGTGCACCGTCGGCATGATGGAGACTCGGAAGTCGATCAGGCGGCCCTTATAACGCACACGGAAGCGACCGTCCTGCGGAACACGGCGCTCGGCAATATCCAACTCGCTCATAACCTTGATGCGGGAGAGGATCGTCTGGTGGTGTTCCCGCGCGATCGGTGCCATTGCCTGCTGCAACACGCCGTCAATGCGGTACTTCACCATCAGGCAATCATCGAAAGTCTCAAGGTGAATATCCGATGCACGTCGTTCCAATGCGGTAAAAATCGTGGTGTCGACCAATCGGATGATCGGGGAGATATCGTCCTCGCCAGTCAGCCGCTCGATCGAAATGTTCTCGTCCGGATTGTCCTCACTCGAAAGCACATCGAAGGCAAGCCCCTCGCTTGCTTCATCGAGAACCCGCTGCGACTGTTCCGTCTTCTTCAGGAGGTCGGTAATCTGCGTCAGCGTCGCCACCCGGGTTACCAGCCGCTGGCCCAGCAGACCGGAGATCTCGTCGAGCACCATCAGCTTCGACGGATCGGAGACAGCGATGGCCAACCTCCCTTCCGCCTGTTCCAGCGGAACGAAGTTATAGCGGAACATCATGTCCACCGGCACCGATTTGAAGAGCTCGTGCTGAATCTTGAAATTCTTCAAATCGACGAACTCCGCGTGATAGCGACGCGCCAGCGCCTGCGCCCGCTCCACCTCATCCATACCCATATCACTCAGCGGTATCGCCAGCGGAATATTTGCCATGCCTGTAAGACTCCTCTTGCTAGAACTCGTTACTGCGAGGCCCCGCCTGCGCCCAGACTAAAGATTGGCAGGTACAGCGAGATCAAAATCGTCACTACGACGCCGCCCATGACGATCAGGATGAGAGGCTCGATCAGACTCATCGCAGCGGTCAGATTCGTCTGAACGTCCTCTTCGAAGAACTCCGCTACCGAATTGAGCATCTGCGGCAGCGCACCAGTCGACTCGCCAACTTCGATCATCTCGATGGCGAGCTCTGGGAAAATCTTGGTCGCCTGCAGGCTGACCGAAAGCCCTTTTCCCTCGCGCACTGTCTCGACAGAGCGGTACACCGCGTTGCTGATCTGCTTGGAATCGATCGACCGAGCCGCCGTTTCGAGCGATGGCACCAGCGGCAGACCGCCTGTGAGCAGAGTCGCCAAGGTCCGCGAAAATAGCCCAACCTGGTATTTCAACCAGACATTGCCGAAGATCGGCAATCCGATCCGAATGCGGTCCAGCGTGGTCGCCCCGGCATCTGTCTTCGCCCAGCGAAACAGCAGGTAGATCGCGATAGCGACAATAAGGAGAAAATAAATGCCATCTTTCTGCGCGTAGCGGCCGAGATCGAGCATAAAAACTGTCAATGACGGCAGTTTGGTTCCCAGTTGCTCATAAAGTTGTGCAAACCGCGGCACAACGAAGGTGATTAAAAAGATAAACAGTGCCAAGACCATGACAATCAGCAACGCCGGATAAATCAGGCTCGCCTTCAATTTCTTGCGGAAAGTAAGCGAGACGCGCTGGAAATCGAGAAACCGCTGGAGAACCTCTTCGAGGTTGCCGGAACGCTCTCCCGCCAGCAGTGTCGTTGTGTAGACAATCGGAAATACACCCTGCGCCTCGAACGCTGCCGAGATTGACTCTCCGGTCTTCACGCGCGAGCCGACATCTTCAAGCTGCAAGCGAAAGTCCGGCAGTTTCTGCCGCCGTGCCAGCAGTTCCAGCGACCCTAGAATCGGGAGTCCAGCCTTGATCAGGGTCAAGAATTGCTGATTGAAGATGAGGAAATTCTCTAGCTTGACCTTCTTTTTGCCACTTCCGCCAAGAGCACTCCGAGATTTGACCGAATAGACGTAATACCCGGCCTGGGTGAACCGGGCTCGCAACTCCTCCGCCGTCGCCGCAGCATGGGTCTGCTCCTGCACGCGTCCGCGTTCATCCGCCAATTTGATGACAAACTCAGCCATATCTCATGCGATCACACAGATCGACCACAAACCTGCCTATTCCCCGTCCATCTTAGACGTTTCCCCGGTGAGTTTGCTCTAACGAGAAAACGCCCTGTCCAGAGAGAGGGCAGGGCGTTCCAAATCGGGGCGAAATGCGCAACCTAAACGCTGAAGGAAGAACCGCAGCCACAGGTGCTTTTCACGGCTGTGTTCTCAAACTTGAATCCGGCGGCCTCAAGCGTTTCGACATAATCAACCGTGCAATTCTGTAGATACATGGAAGATGTGGCGTCCACAAACACCTTAACGTCGTCAAACTTATAGACTTTGTCCATCATGCCGCTCTGATTTTCGAACGACATGGAATATTGGAAGCCGGAACACCCGCCGCCGACAACGCCTATGCGCAGACCAGCAGGAACCGGATCCTGAGTCGCCATAATCTCCTTAACCTTGCCGATTGCTGCAGGGGTGAGGATTACGGTAGTGGTAGGAGTGGAGGTTCCAGTCACAACCTCGGCAGTGGGGGAAACGGTCGCAGTGGACATTGGCGGTTCTCCTTAAATTCTCTCCTCTAGTGTATGCGCGCGCCAGCTACACAGCAAGACGCACCATTGAGGTCTATGTAAATGGATGCTTGAGCGGGGATTTGGATGCAATACCCACCAATCTCAAAGCAGATCAAATCTATTCCCTGACACCGATCATTAGGCGTATGATCGCCACGACCGGCGAGACCTACCTCCGAGCCCGGTAAACGGACTCGCCCGTACCCCACCGATCATGTTGTTCAGTCGAACCTTGCTCGATCAAGGCGGAGGAACCAACTATGAGCACAATCACTCTTTTCATCATCATCTGGGCGGTCATGGCAGCGTGTTTCCTTGCACTAATCGCTTATCAAGGACAGCTCACCCGTTACGAGGAGGATCAACTCTTCCTCAGCGACAACAACTCCCACGAACAAATTCTGCAGCAGGAGATTGTCCGTAAGGTCAATCGGATCGGCCCAGCGGTTCGTATTCTCGGTGGACTCTGTGGACTGCTCACGATGGGCATCGTCGGCAGCTTCGCATGGGATGCCTGGACTCATATTCGCTAAATAACCCTCCCCGGGAGCCAGCGGCCACACGGACTGGCTCTGGAGAGATCTCTGGAATCATGCGCCCGCTGACTTTTTGTCAGCCGAACACGCTTGCTCGCGCTGGTAAACTCGATTTACGCCCCTCCGTGCAGTAATGCCTGCCTGTGAACGCCTTAAAGCAAGCCAAATCCGAAAGACCGCTTCACACAACGACAATTTCATACACCTGAGCATCAGATCCCTCCCATATCCACGCCTACGCTCCCTTTCCCCTCCGATGGGTTTCTTCCCATGCAATTTCGCGTGGTTCAGCATATTGCCTAAATATGGCGGTCTGGCGGGAACGGTAAAATAAAGGCTTGTCGTTTTCTGTTCCCCGATTTTGGAAGGTTGCTCAAATTTATGCATCGTTGGTCGAAGCTCTTTATTCCGACACTGCGCGAAGCTCCCGCAGATGCCGAAGTGGCAAGTCACAAATTTTTGCTGCGTGCTGGGTACGTCCGTCAACTTGGGGCCGGCATATACAGCTACCTCTTTCTCGGGAATCGATCGGTCAATAAGATCGTCGCCATCGTGCGTGAAGAGATGGACCGCATTGGACAGGAGTTTCTGCTCCCAGCACTGAATCCGAGAGAAGTCTGGGAGGCCAGCGGTCGCTGGGGAGGTATGGGCGAGAACATGTTTCGCCTCAAAGATCGCAAGGGTGCTGAACTTTGTCTCGCGATGACCCACGAGGAGGTCGTCACCGACATAGCTCGGAAGGAATTGCGAAGCTACAAACAGCTTCCACAGATCTGGTATCAGATCCAAACCAAGTTCCGCGACGAACCGCGCCCCAAATCTGGTCTATTGCGCGTTCGCCAGTTTCTAATGAAGGATGCCTACTCCTTCGATATCGACGAGGCTGGCCTTGATATCTCCTATCAAAAGCACTATGAAGCCTACGTCAAAATCTTTGAACGGTGCGGCCTCAAGTTTGTAGCTGTCGACGCCGACTCGGGAGCCATGGGCGGATCGGGTTCGCAGGAGTTCATGGTGTACACCGAGGCTGGCGAAGACCTGATCGCAAGCTCATCCTCAGGTTACGCGGCCAATCTGGAGAAAGCCGTGTCCCGGCCCTCGTCAGTCGAAGATCTCTCGCCGACAGGTGAAGGAGCGCCTGAACTTGTCCATACGCCGGGATTTCGCACCATCGAAGAGGTTGGTGCGTTCCTCGGCACCAAACCGCAGCACCAGATGAAGACCATGGCCTTCATCGCCGTTATGCCTGCAGATAGCAAGGTCGGCGCCGAACGCCCTATCGTTGTATTTTTGCGCGGCGACCACACCGTCAACGAGGCAAAGCTCGCCGCCATCGCAGGCGCTGCCGAACTGCGTCCGATGACACTCGAAGAGGTTGAGGGCATCTTCAATGCGCCCGCTGGTTACCTCGGCCCAATTGGCCTCGCCGCAGCGCCGCATCCAAAGAAGCCTGGAACCCTGATCATCCTCGACTCTGCGCTTGCAGACCGAACCAACTTGATTGCCGGAGCCAACAAAGCCGAGTACCACCTTCGCAACGTCACACCTGGCCGCGACTTCAAACCAACTTTGACGGCGGATGTGCGTAATATTCTCGAAGGTGAGGGCTGCCCCGTTGATGGCAGTCCGCTGCGACTCGGCAAAGCGGTAGAGATCGGCCACATCTTCAAACTCGGCTACAAGTATTCGAAATCCATGGGTGCTTCCGTACTGAATCGTGAAGGCAAAGAGACGACGCCCATCATGGGCAGCTACGGTATCGGCATCGAACGCATCCTCACTGCAGCCATCGAAACTTCGGCCGCAGCGTCCGAGGGAGCAAGCTTCGTTTTGCCAGCTTCGATCGCGCCATTTCAGGTTGTCGTCACGATCACGAATGTTGGCGATCCGGCTTTGCTCTCCGCTGGCGAAGCAGTCGCAGCCAAACTGGACGCCGCCGGTTTCGATGTGCTTCTCGACGACCGCGACGAGCGCGCGGGTGTCAAATTCAAGGATGCAGACCTCGTTGGCATTCCATATCGCATCAACATAGGACGGGGGGTTGCAGAAGGCAAAGTCGAGTTTGTCGACCGTCTCAAGTCTGTAAACAGTGATATTGCTCTCGACCAGGCCGTAGCCGCGGTCCGCGAAGCTTTGTCAGCCTGATCGCCAACGATATATTTATTCCATCCGTCCAATAGAAAGAGACCTTTGGCCGTCAAACTTAAGCTCGCAAATCGCTCCCGCACCGGTCCAGCCAGTTTCAGTTGGAGCATTGCGCGCGGTCTCCTCGTCGTCTTGTTGGCAATCATGCTCGTTGGCGCATGCGTCTTCGGCTACTTCTATCATCATTATCAAAGCGTCGTTGACGACCGTTTAGCCGCAGGTCCGATGTTCGCTAATGTCGCGCAGATCTACGCCGCACCCCGCGAAGTGCGGACTGGGCAGAAGATGACCGCTGCCTTGATCGCCCAGGATCTCCGTCGTGCCGGCTACAACAGCAACCAGCGACTGGGATCGTTTGAGGTTAATGGCGATAACATCCTCATCAAGCCGGGTGCGGAGAGCTACCATTCAACCGATGGCGCAACCATCAACACATCGGATGGCGTGGTGCAAAGCATCACCGCAGAAAACGGCGCTGCTTTGCGCGCCTATGAGCTTGAGCCTCAGCTCATTACCGCACTGTCTGAGGACAAAAATCGTACCAAACGGCGACTCGTTACTTACAAAGAGATTCCGCCCAATATGGTTCAGGCAATCATCGCAATTGAGGACCGCCGCTTCTTTGAACACTCCGGAATCAATTACGTTCGTATTGCCAAATGCGCCGTGCAGGATGTCCTGAGGCAGCGCATGAGTTGCGGCGGTTCCACCCTGACACAACAACTCGCTCGTGGCTTTTTTCTTTCGCCAGATAAGACGATCTCTCGCAAGATTGCCGAAGTCATGATTACCTTCCAACTGGAAGCGCACTTCAACAAAGAGAAGATCTTCGAGATGTATGCCAACCAGATCAACATCGGCCAACGAGGATCTTTTGCGGTCAACGGTGTGGGAGAGGCCGCTCAGGCTTTCTTCGGAAAGAATCTGCGACAACTCGATCTCGCCGAATGCGCCCTCATCGCTGGATTGATTCAGAATCCAAGCCGCCGCAATCCGTACCGCCACCCTGACCGTGCCATGGAGCGGCGCAATGTTGTGCTCGATTCCATGGTGCAGACCGGCGCAATTACCGAGTCACAGGCTAGTCTCGCGAAGGCGGAACCAATCCGCCTGACCTCGCAAAATGTCGAAGCCAGCGAAGCTCCTTACTTCGTTGATCTGGTACATGAACAACTCACGCAACGCATCAGCGACCAGGACCTTAGCCACGCAAGTTTGCGAATCTACACCTCGCTCGATCCGGAACTACAACGGGCTGCCGCAGACGCTGTGGCCGTGGGCATGAAGAATGTAGACGAACTCATTCGCAAGTTGCACCGCACTCGCAAAGGTGAACCTTCCACTCCCATCACCTATCCCCAGGTATCGCTCGTAGCCATCAATCCACATACCGGCCAGATCCTTGCCCTTGTAGGCGGCCGCAACTACGGCATCTCACAGCTCAATCACGCCGTTGCCGAGCGACCTACCGGATCAATCTTCAAGCCCTTCGTCTACGCCACAGCCTACAATACCGCGCTCAACGGCACCAATCTCGATGGCAACGGCGTTTTCACCGCAATCACCAAGCTCAACGATGACCCCACCACCTTCACCTTCGGCGGCAAGGACTACACCCCTGGCAACTTCGAAAGGGGCGAGTACCCTGGCATGGTGACTGCCGTCCAGGCTATTGCCCATTCTCTTAACATCGCCACCATTAATCTCGCTCAGATGGTCGGTTTTGAGAATGTCGCCGCACTCGCCCGTTCCTCCGGCATCGTCAACGCCCGTGGCACCCCATCAGTCGCCATTGGCACCTACGATGCCACGCCCATCGATATGGCCGGTGCCTACACCGTCTTCGCCAACGGAGGTGTCCATCTCAAGCCTTGGATGCTTGCCAGCGTCCGCAACGCCAATGGCGACATCGTGGCCGATTATGCCCCCGACGCCAAACAGGTACTCGATCCCCGCACTGCCTTCCTTACGCAGTCGCTGCTCGAAAATGTTATGACCTTCGGCACCGGTGCCGCTGCGCGCCAGCACGGCTTCCTGGCACCCGCTGCCGGAAAGACCGGAACCTCTCATGACGTCTGGTTCGCTGGCTACACCTCCAATCTCCTCTGCATTATCTGGGTCGGAAACGATGACTACACGGACATCTCGACTGGGCTTACCCGCAAATTACAGGGAGCAGACACGGCGGCACCTATCTGGGCTGAATTCATGAACCGGGCCATCAAACTTCCGCAGTACTCTGACATGACCTCTTTTAGCGCGCCCGGCGGCGTCTCCGTAATACGCCTCGATCGGACCACCAACCTGCCCGCTGATCCTACCTGTCCCAATGACTATTCGGCGGCCTTTCTGGATGGCACGGCACCCCAGGGAACGTGCAGCCACATGGGCGAGAATCCTCAGAATTTCTTACAGAGGCTTTTTGGCACTGGCAGTTCGTCTGGAACGCCCGCACCGTCTACGCCATCACCGGCACAGCCAGCGGCAGCGAGTCCGTCGATTGGGCAACCCTTACGACCCGCACCTTCTCTTGTTCCGAATACGCCGCCATCCGCAGAGCCCGTACAGCCCAAAAAGAAAGGTTTCTTTAGGAAACTCTTTGGGGGCGGTGACGATAAGCAGCAAGAACCGTCCGCCAGACCGCAGTAGCCTTCAACAACCGATCTTGCGTCTCCGCACATTGTCGGTTCGACCGACGGGCGGCAAAGTTGCAGTTTGGCCTGCGCTGATCCAGGGCTGACAAACCGGGCACCAGTAGGTCGATCGCACCTGCTCGCCCTGCTTGCGCATCATGATGAGAGCGCCGCAGCGTCTGCACTCCTGCCCCTGTCTTCCGTACACCCACAGTCGTTCCTCGCGATTATTTGCATGGGTCGTCCGCCGGTTGCCGGAATAGGTGATGATGCCATCGCCTGAGCCGTCAAGTACATTGGCCTTCATATAGCGTTGGGAAATTTCGACCATCATCTCCATCTCCTTAGGCGTAATGGTCTGCATCGCACGAAACGGATTGACTGCTGCTGCAAAGGCCACTTCGCTTTTGTAAACATTTCCTAAACCGGCCAGTACACGCTGATTCAGCAACACCACTGCAATCTCAGCTTCAGGATGAGCAAGAGCATATTCACGAAGTCTCTCTGTGCCATGTGCCACCGTAAAGTCGGCCGATAGAAGATCAGGACCGAGCTTTGGAATCTGTCCACTTCGTTCCAGCGAACGCGCTGTATGAAATTCGGCGATCGGCACGCTGAAGGCAACTGCCTCCCAATCCGCGGTACGGATAACAACACGCATTCGATCGCGGCCCATTCGCCATCTCTCGCCCGTGCGATAGAGATGCCAGCTACCGCTCATCAACATATGCGTAACCAGAATGAGATCTTCGGAAAAGAAGATCAGCAACCACTTACCGCGTGATTCGATCTTTTCGATCGTCCTTCCAACCAGCGAAGTATCATCATGAATTCTGGCCAGCTTCGCAAGACCGGTATCAAATCCGGTCACCACCTTTCCACCAACAGCTTTTTGCAGCGCACGAGCGGCCCGATAGATGGTATCGCCCTCAGGCATTGGCAACCGCCTCTCTCGGGGAACCTGATAACAACGGCAAATTTCTGCGCACATTGAAGCCCAGTGGCGCTGCATGGAAACCAGCGTCCAAAAGGAAACGTGCAAAGGGATGCTCTGCAACCGCGATTCCATTCACGCTGGTAATCAGCATCCCTACACGCGCGCCTGCGCTGCTGTCATGCTCCTGTACGCGATGCACCAGAAATTCTGCCAGGCTGCGACCCAGCTGCGAGTACTGCGGCTCCTCATCTGGCAAAAATATCTGCAGGTTTGGATTGCTACGCCTCAGATACGCAACGAGCGATCCGTCCGCAAGGATCACGCGAGCCCCTACGCTGCGTGACAGGGAAGAAGTTGCGTCAGAAGTCGCAGGCCACCGAAGCAGAGCGCCATAGGGATTTGCCGGATCAGTTGCAGCAAGCTGGATGATCTCGCTTCCAACATCCTGTGAAGTGGAACGCAGGCTACGCAGCAGGTCAACTGCAGCAGGCATGGCAAACTGCGTCGCGCCAAGATCGGCGGCAAAATAACCTCGCCGAATTCTCCCACTCGCCTCAAGCGCCTTCATCACGTCGTAAATTGCCGAGAAGCCGCCGGGTAAATTCTCCGCGTGAGCCGTCTCTCGAAAGACGACACCATAGCGAGTAAGTAACTGTTGCGCGATTGCATGTGACCACGCGGTGGCGGAGCGGCCTGTCTCAAAAGCGGCTGCCTGGAGCGACCATCGCCCCTGCGCCGTTGGCGGAGTTGTACGGCGGCTGCGAAATCCCGTTTGTTGATGAACTCGCCGATTCGGCTTGCTTCTGCCGCTGCTCGCAGGACGGTCACAATACGCGCGCAACGCGGCCAGGCCATCGTTTCGCAGTAGACCCTTCCAGACAAGGCTCCAGAGGGCATCCAGCGTTTCTCCCGGATAACCTCCGCCCACGCCCTCGTGCAAATCGCTAAAAAATGAGGCTCCATTGCGCTGAAGATATGCCACAATTTCAGCCGCACGCGTTTCGACATTTGAGGGCGAAGGCTCTTCGATACTTCGCTGTGGAACAGAAAGTGCAGGGACCGGCCATAGCTGTGACAGACTCTCCGCCAGATAGAGTCCGATGCGACCATCGCGCTCGCCGATCGGGTCGAAGCCGCACCATACCACTTCGCCCGCCGCAATCAGAGTGTCCAGGTCAGCTGGCTTGTAGTTGAGAATCCTCGCAGGCAGGATCTCGCTCTCCAAGAGAGAAGCGGGAAGTGGCGCGCCCTGTAGATTCTCAATCACATCCAACAACGCGTCGAGCCCGCGTCGTGGTTGAACGACGCCCTGCCAGCGCGTAATCAGGCGAGCCAGCGTGCTTTGCTCGACCGGCTCGACCTCCTTGCGGAGGCGTGCGAGCGACTTTCTACGGATGGATCGCAGCACCTCGTTGTCGCACCACTCGCGATGAATGCCTCCAGGTCGAAAGCCGCCCTCTACAATGTGGCCACTCTGGATAAGACGATTCAGGATTGCCTCAACGCTTGCAAGCGGCAAAGCAAAACGTCTTGCGGCATCGATCGTTGTGAATGGACCATGCGTTCTGGCGTAGCGACGCAGCAGATCAAGTAGAGCCTCTGGCGCGAGGTTTAAAAATGCAGAGGGTAGACCCGGAGGCAACGGCACACCAAGCGCATCCC
>JBDTDX010000297.1:0-12601 GCA_039922815.1 Granulicella sp. | reverse complement strand
GCGGGCCAAAGTTCGTCCCCAACGAAACGGTCAGCTTCATGATCCTCACCGACGACCAGGCCGAGACCGACCGTCTGTGGAACGCCCTCGTCAACAACGGCGGCCAGGAAAGCATGTGTGGCTGGTGTAAGGACCGCTGGGGCTTTTCATGGCAAATCACGCCGCGTGCGCTGATAGCAGCGACACAAGACTCGGATCGTGCCGCCGCCAAGCGTGCGATGAACGCGATGATGGCTATGCGCAAGATCGACATCGCCACGATAGAGGCCGCGCGCCGCCAGGCCTGATTACTAATCTCAGGCGAAGCCAAACTCAGGAGGTAGAAATGCCAAAGTTCATCACAATAGGTTACGGAGACCAGGCAGGCTACGATCAAACCGCACCCGAAGTTCGCAACGCCGCACACGCTCACGACGCTGACCTTCGAAACAGCGGCGCAATCATGGGTGTAGCCGAGCCCCCTGTCCAGGTAAGGAATCCGGACGCAACCGGCGTAAAAACCGTGAACGGCCCATTCATGTCGTCGGGTCTTCCCGTCGCGGGCTTCGCCGTGATTGAAGCCGCCAGCCTCTTGGACGCGATCGAGGCTGTTTCGAAATCTCCCTGCTCAGTTGCGCACGGCGTCGTCGAAGTCTGGCCCCTGCGCGAACCCTGAACAACCTCTGGCAAAGAACGAAAGCGCCAACAGGGGTCACCACGTTTACGGCTCGCGAGTCGCGACCAATATCGTGAAGTCGCTTCTCGGTATATCTTGACTTCCGACAAGAGCATTTATCGGTACAAATCTTCATGCCAGTTAGCTCTGATGGGTTTGCAGGTGCGAAGACAGAAATGCACAACGAGGTTGCGCGGTCCATCAAGAGCACACTCATGTGTTTTCAATAAGTCTCATAAGTCACCGGAAACATTCCAACGTTCTATTGGACGATGAGCGTTACGGTTGCGGAACTTGTTGCCTGGTGAGTGATTGTGCCTACTCCGAAACTTCCGCCTCCACTCGCGCATCCTGTAAAAAAAAGCCCGCCCGTCATTAGGGTCAACACCGTCAACACAATCATTAATCGCTTGGTTCCGCGTAATCGCCAGCGCTGGATCGCGAGTGGCAAGAGCAAGAATGGCAGTGAGAAGAATCCGGTGGCCACACCCGGCAACATCTCCGTGAAGACCACGGTGATGCCGTAGGTTCCAGTTGGAGTGTTTGCTGTAGTGGCGACTGTGACTGCACCATTCGCATAACTGCAATTTGCCCCCGGAGGAAGGCCCAGACAGCTAACAGAGGCGCTGCTCACGGAAGGCGGAAGCGTTACCGCGTAGCTGGCCGAAGATCCGGGGCTGACCGTAGTCGTCTGGATGGTGAATTTCGGCGAGCCTGCCCCCTGAGTGGCTGGCGAATCTAGCTCGAACTGTAAAGCCCTTGAATAGCCACCGCCCGGCGCACTGGTCTGCACGGTTACCGACGTCATAGCAGGCGTCCCAATAGCTGAAGCCGGAACAGAAGCTATAAGTTCGGTAGCACTCACATACTGCGTTGCGAGCGGTGTGCTTCCCCAGATCACAGTTGAACCAAGAACGAAACTTGCCCCACTCACGTTAAGAGAGAATGTAGGCCCGCCGGCTTTCGTGTAAGCGGGTGTGAGCGCACTCAGAACAGGGATAGGGTTGGCGACTGCCAACACCACGGATGCGGTTGCGGGTGTGTAATCTGTGGCGTCTGACGGCCTGAATGTAGCTGACAAGGTTTCATTGCCAACCGGCAATACACTACCCGCTGGCGGTGAATACACAAATGTTCCCGGCACGGATCCCGTCGCATTCAGTTGAGCGCCGCTTAGTGCTGTCCCAGAAGTAATGGCCGAGGGAGTCGCCCAACTTATTTTGGGAGTTGCAGGATTGACGATCAACGTTACGGATGCAGTACTCACCGGGGTTAACTGCGTGTTTGTCGGTGTGAAGGTTGCCGTCAATGTGTGGCTCCCGGCAGTCAGAATAGTCCCTGCTGCAGGGCTGTAGGTAAATGTCCCCAGGATCGATGCCGTTGCATCGAGTTGTCCGTTCCCAAGTGCAGTCCCATAGCTGATTGCGCTCGGTGTAGACCACGTGATTGCAGAACCTGGCGTGATGACATACTGTCCGCCCGACAACGAATTGGAATATCCGGGAGCAGTCGCCAGGACATACAGCGCCTCCGTCTCATTGATTGGAATAGGGACGCTGTACACACTGGAGCTTGTACTTGGCTGCGACCGTTCACCGTGTAATAGACAGTTGCCCCCGGAACCGTCTCGGTGATGGTGACGATCTGTGCCGAAGAATACACCCCTGGCGCAGGGCTCAGGGTCGGCGTGGTGACAGGAGGCAGGTTGAGAATATACGTGGCCGATGAAGTCGAGCTCTGTTGATAGCCCGTGGCGATCGCGTACGCCTGTAGCGTATACGATCCGCTGGAGGGAAGACTCACAGCGCCGGTGTATGGCACAAAAGCGCCGGTACTATTGGTTGGCCCGTTCAAAGAGTAGTACATCGTTGCACCGGGGGTCGCATCCGTGATCGTGACGGTCTGTACGGACGTGTATGTTCCCGCAGACAGTGAGAATGTAGGCGCAGCTACCTGAGATAGTAGCGATGTGGTTGTGGAAGTACTGGTGGTGTAGTTGGTGTCGCCCGCATAGACAGCTTCGACCGAGTGGGGGCCAGGACCTGTTACAGCGACTCCTGTTACCGTGGCGACGTAGGTCTGCGTCGGTTCAGTAAGGAGCACAGACATCACGCCGGTATCGAGAATGATGTCTGCTGTTCCGTCACCGTTGACGTCTTGCACGAGGATTGCGGCAGTGCCATTAAATTGCGTGTCCAAAGCACCTTTAGTAAAGGTGCCGTCGCCGTTGCCAAGTAGAAGAGTTAAATCAGGGTTGATAGTGTTGCCCTGGTACGCGTTCTCATTGCTGATCAGGATATCCAGCTTTCCGTCACGGTTAAAATCGCCAACTGCACTTGCGAGTGGTTCATTGATCGAAACACTCGGTGTATCGGCGGCTTGCGTAAAGGTGCCGTCGCCCTTACCTAACAGAATCGCGACCCCGGAGTAGTCCTGGGAGTTGATCGACAAGTCTAAAATGCCATCGCCGTTGAAGTCGCCGACTGAGACGACCGGGCCATAGAAGGACACAGGCAATGCAGCTGCCGGATGGAAGGTACCGTCACCGTTGCCTAAATAGACTTCGCCGCTGTTACCCGCAACGATGTCAGGCATACCGTCACCATTCAAATCTGCTACAGCAGCGGTAGTCGCGAGCCCGTTTACAGGCCCCTGCGAGAAGCTACCATCTCCATTGCCAAACAGAATGCGGGTTCCGGCGTAATACTCGTTAATGATCAGATCCAGCTTGCCGTCACCATTGATGTCGACCGCAGCAAATACTTGAGCGAGGTAGCCTACCGTGAGCGCTGCCGCTGCCTGGGCAAACGTGCCGTCTCCGTGTCCGAAATAGATTGCCAAGCTGCCTGCGGTGTAACTGCTACCAGTGACGGCGAGGTCGAGGATGTCATCTCCGTTGAAGTCGCCCGCCACCACTCCGGTGGCGTAGGTGGCGAGGGTGGCGAGGGTCAGAGATGTGCCAGTGGTGTACGTAGCATCCCCATTGCCTAGATAGATATTAACCGTCAAGGTGTTCGAATTGATTGTGGCGACATCGGGATGTCCGTCACCATTGAAGTCCCCACCCGCGAACTGCAGGAAATTAGGATTTCCCTGCGTCGCGGTAAATGTCGGTACCCACGCAATGCCTGCGGTGCCTGTGCCGAGCTGAGCGGAGGTCAGGACAGCATTCGAATTGTTGGTGTCCTCAAATGTGACGTTACCGGTCAAGGGCTCGTGGCTTCCTACACTCGAGACCGTAGCGGCGAGCGTGTAATTGCCGACGGACCCGCTCTGTGCGATTGTCGTAATGGTGGGAACCGGAATGGCTGCGGGAGCTTGCACGATGAGAGTGGCGCTGGGAGAGGTACTGCTGACACCAACAGCACTCTCAAGAAAAACGGTTTTGTATTGATGGATGCCGCTGCCTGGAACAAAGCGGAAGACAGCCGTCCCTGTACTCGTAACTTGTGCCGACCCAATGAGGTGTATGTCCGCGCAGTTAGGGGCCATAACGTCACAAAAATTTATTTGGCCCGAAGTAATTGGGCTCCCTCCAGCCGTAACGGTAGCGGTGAGGGCGATAACGGTATTAGCCGGGACGGTGGATACCGCACCTCCGCCTGCTGTTACGACGAGCGCAGTAGCCGTAGCCGGTGGCTGTCCCCACAGAAGATCGGCGGTTGATGTACTCGGTTGATACAGCGTGCTTCCCGGGTAGGATGCGTTTACGAGATGCGCCCCAGGTGCACTAGGCAGAATCGTTACTGTAGGTGTTGTTGCCGTGACCGTGGGCCTGGTGATGTCGATGGAGATCGTGGAGTCAAAATTGCCTGTGAGAAGATCCGGAATACCATCACCGTTGACGTCGACGGCAACCGTACCACTGGGGATGGACGTAGTAGTTGGTACCACCGGCGAAGGTGCGAATGTGCCATCCCCCTTCCCGAATAGAACCGAGACGCCCGAGCCGACGTAGTTCGGTATGACTAAATCGGAGATTCCATCCTGATTGAGGTCGACTACCGCTATGGAGGATGGCGAAGGAACCGAGATACTACTGGGAACCAAGTTGAATGTGCCGTTACCGTTGCCGAGAAAGATGGAGACTGGAGCAGTCTCCCCTTCAGTATTGTTGAAGTTACCGACAGCCAAATCAAGCTGGCCATCGCCGTTGAAGTCTCCTGTTGCGAACGAAGCCGCTTCCCTCGGAGTGGTCAGTCCCGTCGTGCTGGTAAATGTGCCATCTCCAGCTCCCAGGAGCAGCATAACAATGTTCGGACTTCCCACTACGATGTCCGTTTTGCCGTCTGCGTTGAGATCGACTGCCATGAGGGAGAGGCAATTGGCCGGTAGGGGTATCGACGAACCAAGCGAAAAGGTCCCATCACCATTATTGAAATATATAGATAGGTTTGATGGATAAACGCTCGCAAATGCCAAATCCGCCTTGCCGTCGCCGTTGAAGTCACCTGTAACAATGGAGGCGAGAGAGCCGTTAATCAAAAAGGTGGAACCCGTCGTGAAGGTTCCATCTCCTTTGCCTAGAAAGATCGTAGCGGTATCGTCGACACTGCCATGCAATGCAAAATCCTGATGACCATCCTGGTTCAAATCGCCGATGATAATGAATGTTGGACCGTGGCCTACGGGCAATGTGAACGAGGGCGCAGCGAACGTACCGTCGCCATGCCCGAGGAGAATGGCAAGGGAACTATTGTTGCTAGCGTCGATGAAATTGGCTGCGATATCGGCAATTCCATCTTCGTTGAAGTCGCCTGTCGCAAGATTTTTCAGCGCTCGACTGACCGGCGTTAGCGTCGAACTGAGCCAACCGGTACCGGGCACCCCAGCGCCAAGTGCACCACTCCCTAGCACTGTGTTGCCATTATCTGTATCAACAAAAGAGACCGTTCCTGCCGGTGTGGCCGTACTTCCTATCTCGGTAACCGTGGCGCCAAGCGTGTAGTTACCCCAACTGCCCGTCCTGCTCATCGTGGTAGTGGTAGCCAGGGCGCTAGCCGCGGGAGCTACTACGGTCAAAGAACTCTGCGCCGAGATAGCACCCGCAACACTATTCGTGCCAACGAACACAGCTTTAAAGAGACGGCTGCCCGGTCCAGGTCTAAACCGATAAACCGCCATACCGCCGCTAGCGACTTGAACTGTCGCAAGCTGGTGAATTCCAAGGCAGTCCGATGCCGCCGCGTCGCAGAAGTTCACCAGACCGGCAGTGACGGGTCCACCTCCTGCCATAACAGACACGGTCAAACTTACGACTGTCCCGGAGCTTACGCTTGTCACTACGCTTCCGCCGGATGTAATGCTCAGCTTGATCGAACTGACGGTAGGTGTCTGTGCCCATGCCCTTGATGGAAACCAGGAGATCGCGGTGGTAATTGTGAACAGGATAACCAGAAAGCGAACGGTTCGATTGCTTTCAAAACGTTCGTCCGAGAACCTTGCTGCTGGGCAGGAAAAATATAAGCGAAACATGGTAACTGATAACTCCGTCTGGGGTAAACGGCGCATATACGTGTGTTCGCCCGTGGCGAAACGTCACGAGTCAAATACCCCAAATGCTTTGACATTTAGCATAGCGGCCACGCAAGAATGTTTGGAACTGTGAAAGTATAGCACCCGCCACCGAATGCGCCGTAAGCTCGTAGGAGATTTGAGATTCTAAGGCATGAGTTCCATGATCAAAAGAAATCGTAGTGGGAGATCCTGGCCATCGGCTTCGAACTATTGATTCCAATGAGAGCTATCACCGTCCTCGACAGCCCTCATCGAGGAGCGCAATCCGATGGGACTCGTGTTTAGCGATGCCGAAACGCTTCCCGTCGGCTCCATCCGCCGTTTGCGTTATATTCCATCGGAGGGAGAAGCGGAAGCTGGCGTGCTCGCTTTCGCCCGCGCCCTGAAGCATCTTAACTTTGCCTGGGCCTTCTGCGGCTTTCTGCTCCGCCTCCCTGTGATTCACCACACAGCCCAATTCCTTACAGATGTAGCAGGCTTTGGTCCAAGCACACCGTCCGCAATCTGCGCGACAGGACAAGGAGGTATCAACAGCTGCGGCGGAGCATCAAAAGACGGTGCAGAAAAGTGAGGACACTGGTACTGGTGGCTTTACCTCGCTAAATGATCCAAAGAGTGTCGCCCGTCTGGAAAACGGTCTTCTCGGATATGTGACAGCCGTTCATCCAAGGATTGATACCGAGAAGTCGCAGCCGATTGGATGCTAAAGCCGACTTGTGAGGACTGATACCGTGAAGGCCGCCGTTGCCCGACTGCTAAATGTTCGCTAGATTCAACGGGCTTCTGTCGACCGGCGTCATCAACGCGGAAGCTTTTCGATGAAGGCATTCATTTCTTCCGCAACAGCCGTTGGCCTATTGAGAAAGAGCGTGTAGAAAGTATTCGGCCATACCACGATGTGAGCTCGCGGTTCGGCACGCCGCAGGACCTTCTCTTCCGTCATGCAATCTTCATAGTTTAGGCGGGTTCGTACACTGCCTTTGCGTGCTACTTACTGAGCTGTTCTTCTCTCTCAACAGAACGTGCCATTCAACCGTCCCAGGATGCCAGGGAGGACCAACTTTCCTTTGATGGTGACGTTATATGTAGGAATATTACCGCTGTACATCTACGGCGTAGCTGCTTTGGAAAGGCAAATAGAGAGGAGCTTAAGCAGGCTTATCCTCTTCGGATTTGTGGTTGCCGTCTCGCACACAGCGTTGGCCAAACTTCGCAGCAAACCTGAAATCCCGGAAAAGATGGAGGGCTATGAAAGCGAGTTCCAACTCCTCGGGCTCAGTTGAGGAAAGTCCAATTCTGATGAAGCTGAGATATTGAGTGAGCCGAGAATCTCGTTGCACGCCAATGCGGCGCAGATACGGGCCACCATGCCAAACGTCAAAAATCGTACGCTAAGGAACTCTCAAGGGGCGTCAATGAGTGCATTGGCGATTTGTCATCCGTCGAGAACTACACCTGACAAGAAATGCTTTTCCTGTTGCTAAATCGACGCAATCTTGTAGTTGGCAAACTCGACTCGTATCACTTTCTACAGTCGGTACTTTTCTGCCAGCCACAAGGAGGCACTCCTTCACCATTTTGACAAGCCCGGCCGAAAGAGTTCGGCTCTTCATGGCCCAGCAGGTAAGCATCTTACTTCAACCCTAGTTCGGAGTTGCAAAGACAGTACAGAGCCATTTGCGGATGACACGCCTCGTAAATGACGCGTGTCACACGCAGCATGGTATGTTCCGATCTTTGCTGTTTACTGCACGATAAGCGTCGTATTGGCTGCTATCGTTGTTCCGTCAGCCAGCTTCAGGACGATAGGAATGGAGTAAGTTCCTGGCTTGGCAGTAGTGTTTGAGGTGGACCCACACCCTACCAATCCGCTGGCGACAAGCATGAGGAGGCAGGCTCCGAAGAACGTCGCGAAGGATTTTTTCCTGCGACGGATGCCGAAAAGAGACAGCGTGAAGAGTGGAGAGCACAGTGCGAACGCCAGCAAGGGATTTTTGCCTTCGCCCCCGCTCTTGGGTGAAGTTAGAAGCGCAAGGTTTGTCGTGCTTATGCTGACCGTCAGGACGCTGGTTGCCGAGGTTGTTCCCGAAGCAATGGTCAGTAACGAAGGCGCGAAAGAGCAGTAGACGTGTGCCGGAAGTGTTCCGCAGGTCAGGGCAACTGTTCCTGCGTAGCCACCTGTGGGCGTGAGGGTTACGGTGAGGCTTCCGGATTTTCCTGACCCAATCGTGAGAGTCCCAGGACTAAAGCTGGCAGAGAGAGTGGGCGTGACGACGGTCTCCGCGATCGGTGCGGAGATACTGCCGGTAATGGCGCCACCGCCGCCGTATGAGGCGGTGAGGGTGTAGACGCCTGCTACAGAGAAATTGGTCTGTAGCGTGGCGGTTCCTGTGGTGTCGAGAGTAGCCGTACCGAGAACGGCGCTGCCGTTATAAAACGTAACTATTCCTGTAGGAGTGCCAGCGGTTGCACTAACTTTGGCGGTCAAAGCGATCGTCATACCAGTGCCGGCGCTGCTGTTGAGGGAGGACAGCGTGGTTACAGAGGTGACGGTAGGAAGTGAGACAACCAGTGTCGCGTTGGCCTCGGCATAGGAAGGAACGCCTTCAGCGTCGTAGACCGTGTAGAGCAGAGTGAAGGTGCCCGGAGTTACTGGCCCCTGAGACCCCTGAGACGTGATTGCTCCTGTTGCCTGAGGGACGTAGTACTCCGCGGTGATTTGACTGAACGCAGATCCAGTAACGACCCATCGATATGGCGTGAGGCCTCCAGTGGCAACTGGCGGTGGCGCTTGGTATGCCACTCCTAGAGTGGCGGGCGGCAGCGTGATCGAGACGATTTTCAATCCGGAGACTATGTTGAAGCTGCCGTGTCCCGTGACAGTGACGGCAGGTGTTGCGGAATCAGTGACCTGAATCGTCGGCGTGGTCTGGGTGGCCTGGAGTGGTTTACCGGCGAAGCTGCCATTGGAGCTGAGAATCACCCCTGAAGGAAAATTATCGAAAACTGCCCCGGAGGGATCGGGGATGAGTACCCATGTGTAAGGCGGTGTTCCGCCGGTGGCTTCAAAGCTGCCTGCGCAGAGGACCTGTACCGTGCAGTCGAAGTGTGTGGTCTCGATCGCCAGAGGAGGCACCGCGGTGGAGATAGTGTACGGCTGCGCCAGCGTTGCGGGTGTGCCTTCGCTATCCGACACGGAGATTACGAATGCGTAGTTGCCGACGACAGTGGGCGTTCCAGAGATGACGCCCGTGGTGGTATTGAGAGTCAGCCCATCCGGTAGTTTGCCCGAAGTGAGAGACCACTTGTACGGGCCAAGACCCCCGGTGGCCGTCGCAGTGACGTTGTAGGCTGTGTCCACGACGCCGTTGTTCAACGAGCCGACGAGTGATAGGCCGCTGTCGATGGTGAGTTGCAGGGTTGTGGTGGCGATTTGGGGTGGCGAGGACGAATCCTGAGCGCCAATGGTCACCTGATAGACACCGAATTGTTTTGGCGTTCCGCTGATGACACCGGTGGTGGAGTCGATGGCAAGTCCCGCGGGAAAGACACCTGAATATCCCCATTTGTAGGGGGTCACGCCGCCGGTGGCCGACATTCCGATTGTGTAGGGTTTCGACACGATTGCACTGGGCAGCGAGGCGGTCAGGATTTGAACCGGATTGCCAATGACGAGGGTTGCGGAGCCAGTCTCGACACCTCCGCAATTGAGAACATAGGTGTAGGTGCCCGAGGATGTTGGTGTGATGGTTGCGCTGCCGGAGTAGATGTTCCCGTTCATGCTCCCAGTCTGCGGACCGATCCAATGAGCCTCGTCGGCGCCGGGGGGCAAGCCAAGCACTGAGGCGTGGCACTGCTGCGCGCTTGCGGAGAACGCGTTCAGCACGCTCCAGGTCAGCGTGGTGGGGGTGTTGGGGGGTACTGTCTTCGGGTTGAAAGTGATCTGAATCGGCGCCGGTAGCGCTGGCGAGAGCGCGAGGTCGTACGCAATACCCGCAGTAGGTCCACCCGTAGTGGTGGCGCCGTTGTTCACACTGACAAAAGTGCCATCACCAATCTGCGCCGTGGGGCCCTCGGGGCCGCCTCCATCCTGCCCATGGAACATATGCAGTGTGATCAGCGGTTCTGCCAGGGACTGCTGGAAGAACGTCCCGCAGCCGCTTGACACCGGGCAATCAACCACATCGCCGCCTTCCCGGGTGGTGCCGTAAAGGTTGCCATCACTGCCTAGCGTAAGGCGCTGGTCTGGCAATAGGCCCTGCGCCGAAGTACTGAAGGTGGAGAGAGTCTGGAAGTTGCCGTAGGAAGTGAACCTGAAGGTGGTGGCGGGGGCACCCCCATTTGCCTGATTCGCAGCCAGCGAGACGCCATAGAACGCGCCATCCGGGCCTACCGTGAATGGTCCCGAGACAATCTGGTTGATGCGCACTCCGCCGCTGTCAAACACCTGCGGCAGGCGATTGACGACCGTGACCACCCCGCCTGGCGAAATGGAGTAGAGCACGGTTGTGTTCGACATACAGGGAGAGTCCGTACAGCCCGAGCCGGCTCCGTAGAAATTTCCGTCAAGCGCCTGAACCAGTACGAAGCCAGGAGCATAGACGTATGGCGATGCTCCATCTGCCTGCGTGAAGCGGTGGATCAACAAGTAAGCTCCGTCCGGCGTGATGCGAAAGAAGCTCGGCCCACCGACTGTGCCGTCCCCGCCATATCCCGTGACGCCGTAGAAGTTACCGTCATTGCCCAATGCCAGCGCCCCGGGCTGTGCCCCGTTGACGTCCCAACCCGAGGAGTTGGGGGCAAATGTGAAGAGCACCGTCAGGATGCCGTCCGTGGTGATACGGAAGATTGTGCCGATTCCCCCCGACCCGCCCACTGTGCAGGTGCCATACAGGGCGCCATCCGCCCCTTCCACCAGCGGCGTCGGACTTCCGCCTTCGGTGTTGAGGCCGCTGGACTCATCGACCTCAAAAGTATGGAGTACAGTGACCACGCCGGCCGGCGTGATCTTATAGATATAGCTGCAGGTCTTGCTGCTGTCAGCATCGCAAATCAGTTCGCCGCCTACTCCCGGCGGCGTTGTGGAGTAGTAGTTCCCATCGCTGGCCTGCATCACCCCATAGTTCGGTTCGGGCACGCTCGGCGCGAGCGTTGTGACCGTAGCCGTCTGGGCTTGCGTGGCCATTCCGCAAAAAAAGAGGATGGTGAATCCAAACAATGCTGCGTGCGAAATCAAACGGCGCACACTTAGGCAACGGCAGGAGAATGAATAGCAAGGCATTATTGAGGCACCTTTGCCGTTAACGGCATCAATTTTGTAGGCTGCGCCTGATATTGTCAAACGAGCCGATAGTTTTGCATCACTCAAATGGGGGGTGCTCTCCCCATTTTGTCCTCAACTGAAGCATGTTTTGTATACCTCCTATGACCATGATTTCCGTTGAGGCATTCTCCGAACTTCTTGGAGTTCTCTACTCCGCTCCGCTGCATCCTGAGCGGTGGGGGTGCTTCCTCGATCTGCTGTGCGAGCACACGGGCTCGCGGAGCAGCTTCCTTATATGTGCGGACAGTCGCCAAAGTCTTTCCGTCCGCGCTCAAGGCGGTGTGCCTCACAGCGTGGCTGCCATAGCGGAGTACGCTGCAAATTACACCACGCGCGACCCCTTCATGCTTCCACTGATTCGATCGGCAAAACTAGGGGTCATGGATTGCGAGGAATTGCTACCGAGAGCGGCGCTCGAAGCGTCGGATGTGTATCGCTATCTCCATCATCCGATGGGCTACCGTTATCCGGGGATGATCGCGCTGACATGTACCGTGAAAAGGCTTGAGGTCATCAGCTTCTGGCGTTCAGGCGATGAGGGGTATCTGGACGCCGATTCGGTGCGACTGCTACAGCTGCTGGTGCCCCACCTCCAATCTGCGATGGAGATACGACAGGCATTAGGCACGGCGGAAGCTTTAGCTGCGGAAGCTGAGACGATGGCGGATGCAAGCGCGACGCCAGCCTTTCTGCTGAGTGGCCACGGTGAGATTCTTCATGCAAACACTGCGGCTCGCAGACTCCTCGACGAGGGAGACGGCCTGATCGCCAGGCAAGGGACTTTGTATGCGGTAAAAGGAGCGATGCGAAAGCAGCTACGGGAGCTGCTGCATAGAGCGCGCGCAAATGCGGGAACATTTGCAGGATTCCATGCGGCGAAGCCACTGGCGCTTGAACGGCCATCAGGCCGCAGGCCATTGCAGTTACTGGCATCTCCCGTTCCAGGACATGGAACGGGTAGCATCCTGTTGCTTGCGACTGACCCGGAAAAACCCATTGTGCTGCGGGATGAGGTATTACAGGAGCACTATAGCTTCACAACAGCTGAGACTGAGGTTGCCAATGGGCTTCTAACCGGCTACTCGCTCGAAGAGATTGCGGCGCTA
>JBDTDX010000296.1:0-3257 GCA_039922815.1 Granulicella sp. | reverse complement strand
GAACGCCAGCACCTTGCCATCCTTGCCAATCAGCACCGTCGCCAGCGAGTGCGTCAGCGTCTGCGGGCTCGCCGGATTCTGCACGCCCACATCGAAATACTGCTCAATCGTCGGCAGGTCCTTCTCGCTCGGTGCCGCAAAATCCCAGTGCGTAAAGTTTGCCTTCTCTCCCTGGCCCGTATATTCGCCGCCATACTTCTTCAAAACAGCAGGCGTGTCATACGCCGGATCAAAGCTGATGCTCAACAAATGCGTCTTCGCATACAGCGCCGGATCAGCCGCCAGCGTCTTGTCGATCTGCTCAAAATTCCTGCTCATCCGCGGACAAAAATCTGCCACCGTGCAGCGCGTAAAGATGAACGTAGCCAGCAGCACCTTCCCTTTGAATTGCTCCAGATGGATCGTATTCCCATTCTGGTTCAACAGTTTGAAGTCCGGCACCACATCGCCCGCCGCCGGTACGTGATACTGCACCATCGGCTTGTAGTCCGGCTTCGCCTGCCCAACGATCACGATGTGATCCAGCTGCGGACTCTTGAACCCCGCAGCATCCTGCTCCGCGATAATCGTCGCCGTAATCATGTCCCCCGGATGCAACTCGCTCACCACGCTCGGGTCCTTCAGCTTGTACGGCATCGTCATCGCTTCCATGAACCCCGGAACATTCCCATGCTCGAGCGTCACATGCGTCGCATCCGTCGAGATCACCTTCCCCCGTACCGGAAAGCTCTTCGTCGGATAAGCCCCAGCCGACTCCGATCCTGATCCAGCTCCACCCGACCGGCACCCCTCAACCCCCACCAGCGAGACAAACAGCAGCGCAACCAACACAATCGAGACCCGTCGCAAAGAAGACACCTCTTCCTCCATGATAATGACTCATGACTTTTGTGGCGACGAACCCGCTCCCCTACAGCCGCCGCCCCGCGCCCTCCGCCCTCTGGATGCACCTCGCCTTCATCCTCACCGGCCTCGGCACCCTTCTGCTCGGCCCCATCCTCCCCTTGCTCACCCGCCAATGGCATCTGTCCGACGCGCAGGGCGGCCTCCTCTTCTCCGCGCAGTTCTACGGAGCCTTCCTCGGCGGCCTCACCGTCTCGCGCCATCTCCACCGCAGCATGGTCGTCGGAATGTCCGCCGCCGCCCTCGGCTTCGGCATCTTTGCCCTCGCGCCCGGCGTCGCCCTTCCCGCCTGCGGCCTCTTCATCGGAGGCTACGGCCTCGGCCAACTCATCACCTCCATCAACATCCTCGCCGGACGCCGCGCCACCGAGCATCGCGGCTCCGCCCTCGCCTTCCTCAACTTCTCGTGGAGCTTCGGAGCCATGCTATCCCCCCTCCTCGCCGCCTGGCTTACCCCGCACTACGCTTTGCGAACGCTCCTAGCCCTCTTCGCCGCCGCCTTCCTCACCCTCCTCGCCGTCCTCCTGCTCCAACTCAAAGGCACCACCCCAGAACTCGCAGCCGTAGAAGCATCCAACAGCATCGGCCTAAGCCCACGCCTCTTCGCGATCTTCTGCACCCTCCTCATCCTCTACGGAGGCCTCGAAACCTCACTCGGCGGCTGGCTCACCACCTTCTCCCTCCGCTACGGCAGCCGCTCCCTCCTCCTCAGCGAGTACACCCTCGTTCTCCTCCTCGCCGGACTCACCGCCGGACGCGCCGCCTCCTCCCTCCTACTCCTTCGCATGGGCGAAAAATCCCTCCTCCGCCTCTCCCTCGCCCTCGCCGCCGCCTTCACCGCCGCCCTCGCCCTCGCGCACGCCGCCGCCCTCATCGCCGCCTTCGCCATCCTCCTCGGATTCGTGATGGCCCCCTTTGTCCCAGCAACCTTTTCGCTTCTCTTAGCCGAACGCCCCTCCGCCCGCCAGGCCGGAATCGTCATCGCCGTCTCTGCCATCGGAGCCGCAATCCTCCCCTGGCTCATGGGCGTCGTCAGCACCCACACCGGCTCGCTCCAGATCTCGCTCACCCTCCCCTTCGCCGCCGCCCTCGCCCTCCTCGCAACCAGCCTCGCCCTGCCAGCAACGCCACGTTCCCCGAGCGTATAAACAAGTGATGGACGGGTTCCCCCAGCTTCCCCCTGAGACCGATGAAGCCCTCGCCCGTGGCGCAACCATCCTCACCGGCAATCAGCGCGCCGCCCGCACCCTCTACCACCACTTCGACCTCCGCAGCCGCGCCCTCGGCCTCACCCACTGGGAGTCCCCCGCGATCCTCGCCTGGGACACATGGACCGCCGCCCTCTGGCACCAACTCCTCCTCGACGGCCACGCCACTAGGCTCCTCCTCAACCGCGCCCAGGAGCACACCCTCTGGCGCGCGATCATCGAAGCCGACCCCGAAACTATCGGCCTACGCACCGCCGACGCCCTCGCCGAACTCGCCGCCGACGCCTACTCCCGCCTCTGCGCCTACCGCGGCGAATCCCGCCTCCGCACCGCAGGCATCAGCGAAGACACCCGCGCCTTCCAGCGCTGGGCCACCGCCTTCGACCGCCGCTGCCGCACGGCAAACTACCTGCCGCAAGCCCAACTCCTCACCACCCTCACCACCGCCGCACCCCAACTCACCCTCAACGCCAACGGCTACCTCCTCATCGGCTTCGACACCCTCAACCCCGCCCAGCAAAACCTCCTCGAAGCCCTCCACATCCCCCTTGGTTTGTCATCCCGCAGCGAAGCGGAGGGATCTGCTTTTCCTCCCCAGACCACACCCCCCACCCTCATCACCACCCCAGACGCCCCCACCGAGCTCCGCACCGCAGCCCGCTGGCTCCGCTCCCACCTCGAACAAAACCCCTCCGCCCGCATAGCCCTCATCGTTCCCGATATCGAAACCACCCGCCCCCAGATCGACCGCGCCCTCCGCCAAACCCTCGCCCCCGAGCTCGAAGACATCACCACCACCGGCACACCCCCCTTCGAGTTCTCCCTCGGGATCCCTCTCGCGCACACACCCCCCGTCGCCACTGCCCTCACCCTCCTCGAGTGGGCCAACAACGCACTCCCCCTCGAGCGCATCAGCGCGCTCCTCCTCTCGCCCCACTTCGCCGGAGCACGCGAATCCCCCGAGCAAACCGCCCGCGCCGAGTTCGACGCCCACAAGCTCCGCCGCCTCCGCACCCTTCGCCCCGAGCTCACCCTCGACGCCCTCCACCGCCTCGCCGAATCCAGCCCACGCCTCCCGCACCTCCTAGCCGCCCTCAAACACATGCGCCGGGCCATCACCTCCGAAGCCCTCGCCTCCACCGAAAC
>JBDTDX010000295.1:0-11036 GCA_039922815.1 Granulicella sp. | reverse complement strand
ATTTCACAAACTCCCAGGCGGGACATGCCCACCTGCTTCGCTCGCTGGAGCGTGCCGGCAAGTACAAAGAGATGATCTCGAAGAGTCTGCGCGAGCAGGGTGTGCCGCAGGACCTGATCTACCTGGCCGTTGCGGAGTCGGGCTTTCAGCCCCAGGCGTTGAATGCTCGTTCGGGTGCGGGAGGGATGTGGCAGTTCATGCCGACGGGCGCGTACGGGTTGGCACGCAACGGATATTTCGATGAGCGCTTCGATCCGGAGAAATCCTCGATAGCTTATGGGAAATATATGAAGACGCTCTACAACCAGTTTGGGGACTGGTATCTCGCGATGGCTGCGTATGACTGGGGCCCCGGCAATGTGCAGCGCGCCGTGCAGCGGACGGGGTATGCGGACTTCTGGGAGCTGTATCGCCGCAATGTTTTGCCGGCGGAGACGAAGAACTATGTGCCGGGCATTATTGCGGCCATCATCATGGCGAAGAACCCGGCGCAGTATGGGCTCGACAAGCTGGTGCCCGAGCCGGCTGTCCTTTCCGACAAGGTGACGGTGGACTACGCGATCGATCTGCCGCTGGTCGCTGATGTGACCAACGCAACGCTCTCGGAGATCGTTGCGTTGAACCCGAGCCTGCTGCGCATGAGCACGCCGGGAAATATGCCGTTCGATCTGCACATTCCTCCCGGGACCAAAGAGGTTTTTGAAGCGCGGTTGAAGGCGATCCCGGAAGAGAAGCGCGATACCTTGCGGTTTCACCTGGTGCGCGGCCACGAGACGCTCGAGGAGATTGCGACAAGTCTCCACGCGCGCGTCAGCGATATTGTGACCGCGAACGGATTGCAGCCGGGAGAGACGGTCGATGCGGATGATGAACTCGTCATTCCCATCACGGTGGTTGCCTCCACTGGGCATCCGCAGCGCTACAAGGTTCGCCGCGGAGATACGCTCGGCACGGTCGCGGACAGGTTCAACGTGTCCGTCGAAGATTTGCGCGGCTGGAATCATCTTTCCGCCAGAACGGTGAAGGCCGGGCAGGTATTGAACGTTACCGAGCCGGTGCGGCTTGCGCCCGCGATGCGCAGCCGGCGTGCTGCCTCGCGTGCCAGGGGATCGAAGCATTCGGCCCGCGGTACGAGCTCGCGCGGTTCGACTCATACCGCTGCGAGTGGTTCTGCGCACGCCTCCGTGAGTAAGTCCGCACACGCTTCTGCAAAGGGCACGAGCAAGAAACAAGGGCATGCCTCCTCGCCTGTAGCAACGAAGAAGGCGAAGAAATCTTCTGTTTCTTCGCATGCTCCGGAATCCAAACCGAAACATAAAGCTGCCAGATAAGTTTCCTCACGAAAAAGATTACTTGCTATAGATGGCGCATCGATGCAATCTATTGCTAGAATCCGTCGTCAGTATGTATTGTGTTTTTGCATCATGCTTTTTGTAAGAGATCGACGGGAAGTCGTACCGAAGAAAAGGCACGCAGGGGAAAACGATGACGATGTTCGATGGGTTCGAGGAAACAATCAAGCTGTACGCTGCGAATCAAGATGATCACGATTCCGATCTCGATCACAACTCCGACCACTTTGAAGAAGAAGATGACGAAGAAGAAGAGATCACTCTGACGTCGGACGACGATGACGACGACGCAAATGGGAACGAGGACGACGATAGCCGCCATGCCGAAGAGGCGACCATCTATTCGAATCTCCCGACACCGGGCATGAGCTTTACTCCGCCGACCAAGTTGTCGGAGCGTCCCGAACCGATCGGCAACTCAGGGACCAATTCTGCCGCCAGCAAGCGGAAGCCCGCGGTGAAGGCCAGCAAGCCAGCCGCCAAGAAGAGCGCGGCGAAGGCACCTGCGAAGCCTGCTGCGAAAAAGCCAGCTTTGAAGATGGCCACGAAGAAGGTTGTAGCGGCAAAGGCTCCGGCGAAAAAAGCAGCCGCTAAAAAGTCCGCTCCGCTGAAGAAGGCCGCTGCGAAAAAAGCTGCGCCGTTGAAGAAAGCTGCGAAGAAGGCAGCATCTAAAAAAGCAGTGGCGAAGAAGCCGGTGGCTAAGCCGGTCTCTAAGAAGAGCGCCGCAAAAGTTCTTAAAGGATCTGCCGCGAAGAAGTCCAGTGCTCAGCGCGGCGGTAGGGCCACCCCTAAAAAGGTGGCTGGCAACAAGAGTACTGGGAGCAGCAAAAAACTAACGACGAGAGGTACTACCTTGGCAACCAAGAAAGCAGCAGCAAAGAAGGCCCCCGCAAAGAAGGCAGCAGCGAAAAAGGCTCCTGCAAAGAAGGCCGCAGCGAAGAAGGCACCGGCAAAGAAGGCAGCAGCAAAGAAGGCTCCTGCAAAGAAAGCCGCAGCAAAGAAGGCGCCAGCCAAGAAGGCCGCCAAGAAGTAAGCACTGCATCTAGTTAAACTGAATTAAGGCAAGCAAAAAGGCCCGGACTCCTCACTATGAGGTCCGGGCCTTTTTGCGTCTGCTGGCTGGGTTGCTACTTCTTCTCGGTGGAAAGGAAGGCAAGCACGTCTTCGCTGTGCGTGTTGGGATTGACACCGGTCCACGACTTGGCGATCTTGCCGTTGGGAGCGATGAGATAGGTGTCGCGGGCTGCGAACTTGTTCTCGCCGCGGGTGGTGATGGGCACGTTGTAGGCGTCGATGACCTTGTGGTCGGGATCGGCGAGTAGCTTGAAGGTGAGTGAGTCCTTGGAGCAGAAGGTCTTGTGGCTTTAGACGGTATCGAGCGAGACGCCGAGCACGACGGCATTGAGGGCGTCATACTTGGGAAGATCGCGCTGGAAGTTGTGGGCCTCGATGGTGCAGCCGGTGGTCATGTCCTTGGGATAGAAGTAGAGCACGACATACTTGCCCTTATAGTCGGTGAGGCTGACGGGCTTCTCTTCCTGCGAAGGCAGAGTAAAGTGTGGCGCTGCGGCTCCGGGCTGGAGCAGATCCGCCGCGTGGGCTTTTACGCCGACGGCGGTTGCCGCTGCGATGGCCACGATCATTGCGATGAGTAGTCCCTTGCTCTTCATGTGTATCTCCTGAGGTTCAACGGAGGCTGCAGTGAATTCATACCCTGGCGGGCAGCCCTAAAGCTATAGTACGCGGTCAGGGGATTGAAGTTGTCACAGAATTGTCACGACCGCGATTCGGCGACGATGGCGATTCCAGAAGAATCGGCCGCCGCGAGGATGGCTGCGGGATCGAAAAGAAGCGTCCGGCCAGCTTCGATTGAGAGACAGGTGGCTCCCGCCTGGCGCATCGATTCGATGGTCGCCACGCCGATCACCGGCACGTCGAAGCGCATATCCTGATTCGGCTTGGCTACCTTCACGACGGTCAGGGCCTGCGATAGAAAGCCGGTGCTGCTGCCGCCTGCGGTCTGCATCAGCGCTCCGGCACGCGCGATGGTGGCGTCGGTGCCTTCCATCGCTTCGACCGCGACGCAGGCCTGCGCTGCGATGACGACGGTCTGGCCTAAGTCGTATCCTGCGATTGCCTGGGCGACGGTGCGGCCGTAGGCGATGTCCTTCTGTTCCTCCTCGTTCGGCGCGCGATGGGTGAGGACGCCGGATTTGGCGAGCAGCGGCTCGAGGTAAGCGGTCGATGAGATCAGCTCGATGCCTTCGTCGCCGAGTACCTTTGCGACCGCGCCGAGGAGCATGTCGGTGTTGCGCGAGCGCAGGTTGAGCAGCAATTTGGCGAGACGCCAGTCGGGCCGGATGCTCGAGAAGATCTGCTTGTGGCGAACTTGTCCCGCCATGACGGCGCGGGTGACGCCTTCGGCCTGGAAGGTCTCGATCAGACGAGAGAGTTCGCCAAGCGACATCCAATGCACGCGGATGTGCGGGTCGGCTGTGGCGCGTGCGTCCATCTCGGGGTCGGTTTCTTCATTAATGGCCGCGACGACAACATCGAGCGAATGCGCGCGGGCAGCGTCAAGCAAGAGGAACGGGAAGCGCCCGTTGCCGGCGATGAGGCCGAGTTTTGCAGGGGCGGTCATCGCTTATTTGATGATGCCACGCTGGCTGTTGGCGACGAAGTCGGCGAGGTAGGCGACGTGCTCGCCTGAGTCTTCGGAGGCCAGCATTTCGCGGATGGCGATGAGGGCGTCGGCGGTGTTGCGCTTGGAGTGGAGCAGAAGGCGGTAGGCGGCGCGGAGTTGTCTGATCTGCTCAGGGGTGAAGCCTTTGCGCTCGAGCCCGACCTTGTTGAGTCCGTAGGCGTGGTTGTTACGCTCGATCGAGGTGAGCGAGTAGGGGAGGACATCCTGCGTGATGGTGGTGCCGCCGCCGATGTAGGCGTAGCGCCCGATGCGGCAGAATTGGTGGACGGGGCAGAGGGCGCCGACGCTGGCATAGTCCTCGACGATGACGTGGCCGGCGAGCGTGGCGGAGTTCGCCAGGATGCAGCCGTTGCCAATCTGCGAGTCGTGTCCGATGTGCGTGTAGGCCATGATGAGGCAGCCGTCGCCGATGCGCGTGATGCCTCCTCCTCCGGTCGTTCCACGGGAGATGGTGACGTACTCTCGAATGCTATTGCCGTTGCCGATGACGAGCTGTGTGGGCTCATCGGCATACTTCAGGTCTTGGGGCGCGATGCCGAGGCAGGCGAAGGAGAAGACGCGATTGTTGTCGCCAAGGGTGGTGTGGCCGTCGAGGACTACGTGCGAAACCAGCTCGCAGTCTTCGCCGAGCACGACGTCAGCGCCGATCGTGCAGTAGGGACCAACCGTGCAGCTGACAGGTATCTTCGCCCCTTCAGCGACGATCGCAGTCGGGTGAGTGCTCACTCGGTCTCTGCTCCCGCGCCCGCTTCGCCGCCAGCTTTTTTAGGAGCGCGCTGCACGAGCTGGCACATGATCGTTGCTTCGCAGACGACCTTGCCTTCAACCGTGGCGACGCCGAGCATTCTGACGGCGCGGCTGCGCCATTGGAGCACCTTGACCTCGATGCGGACCTGATCGCCAGGGACGACGGGCCTGCGGAACTTGGCGCTGTCGATTCCGGTAAAGAGCATCAGCTTGTCTTCGCGATCCGGAAACTCATTGAGCAGCAGCGTGCCTCCCGCCTGCGCGATGGCTTCGACCATGAGCACGCCGGGCATGATGGGATAGCCGGGAAAGTGACCCTGAAAGTGGGGCTCGTTGATCGTCACATTTTTGAGGGCGACGATGCGGACCCGGCGCTCCATCTCAACGATCCGGTCGATCAGCAGAAACGGATAGCGGTGAGGCAGGAGTGCCATAATCTCGTTGATATCCAGCAATTGGGTGGGCGTGGCTGGGGTGTTCGCGGGTTCTGCCGGACCGTTGGTCGCCGGGGTAGTAAGGGTGGTGTCGCTCATAGCACACCCGAGTATAAACTGCCGGGCCGCTGCTCAGAAGAGGTAATGCGCTCAGGTCAAGTTATGAACCTTCTTGACGGGCCGGTTGGGATCGAACTGCTCCGGCGCGATGGGATCGCCGTAGCTGACCTTCTTGATGAAGAGCTGCGAGGCCATGTCGCCATTGCGATAGCGTGTGATGGAAAAGGCGGTTGGGAGGCCCTGGACGGTGTGGTAATCGTCGTACTCCTCGGCGTCTTCATCATGATCCTTGAAGGTTTCGTTGCGCCACTGGAAGGTCCGCCGCAAGGGCAGATGCGTGGTCACGTCGAGATCGATGGTGACTGCGTCGTTATTGGTCCCGAGAACGGTGACCGTGTCGACCATGCGGCGCTCCACCATGGAAGTTCCTTCCGCCAGCACGATAACGCCGGGTTGCTTGATCCACGTATGGATCACCTCTTCGATGGAGTGGCTTCGGCGACGCAGATAATCGTCCACCTGCGGCTTTGGCAGCGTGGTCTTTCCCTTGTAGGTGAGCTCGTAGCCGGTGTCCTTCGTCCAGATCTGCACCACCTCGCGCTTCTTGGTGAATTCGATCCGTTCGAGATCTTCGCGACCATTGCCGCCAAACTGCCGGAAGGACCAGAAGTCGACGACGCTGCCGGTTGGCGCACCGCGGAAGAAGCGGGCGATATGGCCTTCCTCGTTCATCGTGGTGCGGTTCAGCCAGGCCTGGCCGCCGAGCGCCTCGACCATCTGGTCGAGCAGGTGCCGCCCCCGCTCCTCCTGATTTTTGCCAGCCGTCTTGGGCGGGGCGGCGCTGGGAATATCGCGCGCCTGCGCGGGCAGCGAGTGAGGAAGAAGGCCCCCGGCGAGAACCACGCCGAGGATTAAAAGGACCGGATGTTTCATATGAAGCGAACTCCTATCAGCCAACCAGTGCCGCGCCGCTGCCCGAGTGGAATGGTGGCTCAGTATCCTCTTGGACTCCGTGGGGTGCTTGAGGACAGCGGGGGAGATCTCCGGGTTCGAAAGGTTCAGCACACGTTCACGCTACGGAGCATCTGCATTTTATGCAAGCAGTCGCAAAGCGCGACCACGAAATACGGTAGCCTGTTGGCGAGCGTTAATGGAGGATTACCAGTAATGAATAAGTTCGTTCTCGTTTGCCGCATTTTGCTAGGCCTGATTTTTTTCATCTTTGGGATGATTGGTGTACTCCACATTAAAGCTGGAGTACTCCCCGGCGGGGATGCCGGTACCTACCTGACGATTCTGATGTCGCACAATGTCACCACATTCGTTGGGCTATGCCAGACGATTGCTGGCCTGCTTTTGCTGGTAGGCCGCTATGTGCCGCTGGCGCTGACGATTCTCGCGCCGATCATCGTCAATATACTGCTGTTCCACATCCTGATCGAGACGCCGCCCGTGGTCAAAGAACTGATCCCTGCAGTGCTGGTTGCGGTGCTGGAAGTATTTCTTATTTTTGTGTACCGGCGCTCGTTTCGCGGTCTTTTCGACGCGAACCCAGAGCTGGTTTAGCGGATTGTTTCGCGGCTGCGCGAGCTTCGAGCAATCTCCTGCGCTCGACGACGTGCAGCCGCAGCTCTTTCGGAGGTAGTTGCAGGGCCTTTGTCGCGCCTGGAGCCAGTTTGCGCAGAGTCAGGTCGTAGGCGTTCTGCAACTCCTGCTCCCATTGTCTGGGGCGGAAGACGTCCCAGCGCTCGGCCGCGATCCACCAGATACGCGCCATGTACGGGGCTGGAAACATGCCCTCCACTTCGAGCAGTTCCGCATATCGCTCAGCGCCAGCGGAGTAGGAGAGGACGGCCTTTCCATCTCCGTCGAGGTTCATCACGGCAAACATCTTGCCGCCGATCGCCTTATCGCCTACCCAGAAGGCAAGCTTGCCTGCCCACTGCATCGTCTCGACGACATGCGGTCGTTTGAGCAGGAAGGCGCGCATGCTTTCGGCGTTCATGCGAAAAGTATAGAGAAGCTCAGGCTGACTTGCGATTGGGGTTTGGCTTGCCCTGCTTTTCCAATTTGCTGGCAGCGGCAGCCTTTTGATCGGCTTTTTTGGTGGCGGCACTCTTTTTGCCGGGTTTGGGCTTGCAGCTTCCCTTGGTTCCTGGTTTCTTGCCGGGAGTTGGTTCGAAGCCGGGCCAACAGCGGCTCTTCGACTTTGTGGCTGCTTTCGTGGGGGCTTTTTTTGTAGTCGTCATGGCATCGTGTGATGCGATCAGAGGCTCCACGTGGCATCGCAGAATCCAGTTCACTTCAGTGCAGTCGTAAACGGATCGGTCCTTTTGCAGTAGAGGGATCGACGACCTTACCGTGCTGGGTAATGACGATGTTTCCGGCGGTGACGAGGCGACGCGCCGCTGCGCGTGCGGGCTCCATCAGGCTCTCCCAGTCGCGGCGGGCGGTATTTCCTCCGATGAGCTTGGCTGCCTCCGAGGGGCAGATCGTCTTATCGGGGCCACGCTCTGCGAGCAGTTCGAGGATCGCTGCTTCCAGCGCCCGGTCAGCATCGGCAGGCATGGGGCCGCGGCACGCTGCGCTGCAATATTTCAGGATGTCCCAGTCGCGTTCCGACTCCTTGCGCCATGCGAAGGCGCGTCCGCAGGTCTTGCAGAGCTTGTCGCGATGTGGAGTGGCTCGCTCCGATTTGCGCTTGCGATCAGGCATGGGGCATTCTGCGATGGAAAGTGAACAGTACCATAGGGGCGATCCTGGATATTGATATTGCCTGAGAGTTCCGTCTCGGCGCCCTTTGCGGCTCATTCAAGCGGCGTCGGGAAACTTAGATTGCGGTGTGGCCGTCTTCTATGTGACGCGGCAAAACAGGCCGCGGTTTGCTGGTGCTGTTCCGAAGCTGCCCTGTCGTAGGGATTCTTAAGGGACCAGTCCTAAGGAAAACGATGTTGACTCCTCTCATCTCGCGTACCCACAAAACGCTGGCGCTGGTTGCCTTTGCCATTGGATTTACGCTACCGGCAAACGCGCGTGGCCCGGATGTCTCAAAGTACCCCCTTCGCATCCAGGTGTTGGCCTCAACCGCCCACAGCAGGCTGCCCGCGGACCCATTTGCAGGTGGCGGCGACATGCCCCAGGTAGAAGGCTTCGAGATGCCTTCGCTCATGGGGGTCGGCCTTCAGCTTTCATATAACATCCCCGTCTATGACGGCAGGGGCTGGGGCGATCTCGTCTCGTCCGAGGTGCCGCAGGCGCTCACATTCAGCTACGATAACTGCCTCAATCGCATCGCCGTCAGCATGGCGAAAGAGCCGCTAGCCGCGCGCTGGAAGAAGAATCAATCGGGACGCGTGCTCGAAGCCCTTGTACCCCTCGAAGTGATCCCTTCGCCTCGGCATCCGGAGCGGATGGATGTCGTGAAATATGATAAATGCGATATGCCGGTGACCCTCTACACCTATGTTTATCTGCTGCTTCGGGATGGATCGCTTGCCCGGGTTTCGCGGCAGGGTTACCTGAATAAGCCGTCCTTGCGGCAGTTCGTCGAAGTGACCCCGATACTGAAAACACGTCCCGCGTTGACGCGGTCTGATCCGCCAGCGACGCAGGAATAATTGCATCGGTAGATAGAAGCTTGCGGGTCTTTATACTTGGGGAATATGTCTACGTTTCGCTCGCTTGAAGACCAGCTTGATTTAATCACCAAGGGCACGGCGGAGATTCTTCCGCTCGAAGCACTGAAGGAACGCATCACGCAGTCGATTGCTTCGGGCAAGCCGCTGCGGATCAAGGCTGGGTTCGATCCCACGGCGCCGGACCTGCACCTGGGGCACACGGTGCTCATTCGCAAGCTCCGGCACTTCCAACAGCTTGGGCACACGGTAATTTTTTTAATTGGCGACTCCACCGCGCTGATTGGCGACCCGACGGGGCGCAATGTGACTCGAAAGCCGCTGACGCCCGAGCAGATCGCGGCGAATGCGGAGACGTATAAGGAGCAGGTCTTCAAGATTCTCGACCCGGTGAAGACCGAGGTGCGCAACAACTCCGAGTGGCTCGACAAGCTGAATTACTACGACATGGTGAAGTTGATGGCGCAGTTCACGGTGTCGCAGATGCTCGAGCGCGAGGACTTCCACAAACGCTTCCAGGCAGAGCAGCCGATTGCGCTGCACGAACTGATTTATCCGATCGCGCAGGGATACGACTCGGTGGCGCTGGAGTGCGATGTGGAGCTGGGCGGAACAGACCAGAAGTTTAACCTGATGCGCGGGCGCGATCTGCAAAAGCATTTTGGCCAACCACAGCAGAGCATTCTGATGGTGCCGATTCTCGAAGGTCTCGACGGCGTGCAGAAGATGTCGAAGTCGCTCAACAATGCGATTGGCGTGCATGATGCGCCGGGCGAGATGTACGGCAAGCTGATGTCGATCTCAGACGAGCTGATGTGGAAGTACTGGACGCTGCTGACCGATCTACGCCCGGCGGAGATTGCGCAGATGCAGGCCGAGGTCGCGAGCGGCGCGCTGCATCCGATGCAGGCCAAAAAGAATCTTGCGCATACGATTACGCAGGATTTTCATTCAGCTGATGCAGCGAATGCAGCAGGCGAGAACTGGGCGAAGCAGTTCCAGCAGGGCGGGGTATCGAACGATCTCGAAGAGGTTGTTATTCGGCTTGATGATCTGTCTCCGAAATGGGAGTTCCCACTCAATGACCGGAAGCAGGCGATCGTTCGGCTTAGTCGTCTCCTTGTTGCGGCAGGGTTGGCTGATTCCAATTCTGATGGTGAAAGAAAGATTAAGGCCGGTGCGGCTCATCCTGATAAATCTGTACAAATTCAAGGAGCTAATCGTGGTGTCACTGAAATTGTGCTTTTTGGCGACGATCGTTTCCCGCTGAAAGTCGGTAAAAGAGCCAAGCTGATTGTGATCTCCTAGAGATAAGTACAACGGGCATCCCGAATATGAAGTTGGTATGTCTAACTACTGTGACCTATCACACTCTACGTTCTGTTATTTTTGCTGCCTGCATATTTCTTTTGACTCAGGTTCCTCTCCATGCGCAATCTCCTAAAGAAATTGTGCAGCAGGCGGTGAACACAGAGCTGGCTGCAAGCCGGAACGATCATTCGCTCTGGCGCTATCGCCAGGAAGAGAAGGTCCCGGTTCATACTGTCTCGATTGTGGTCGAAACCAGCCGTGGATCAATCAGTCAGAAGATCGAGCAGAATGGCCGTCCCCTCACTGCCGACCAGACGAGTGCCGAGATGAAGCGCGTCCAATCCTTCGTTCGCGACTCCTCGCAGCAGCAAAAGCAGAGGCGTGATGGAGAGCATGACGCCCAGAGCGCAACGAAATTGTTGCAGATGCTGCCTGAGGCCTTTATCTGGAAGACCGCAGGCGAGACGCCTGAGTTGATCACGCTTGCGTATCAGCCGAATCCGGCGTTCAGCCCGCCCGATATAGAGGCTCGCGTGATGGGGAATATGGGCGGCGAACTCGTTGTTGACCGGGCGCAGCACCGTATACGCACCATGCGTGGCAAGCTTGTCAGCGACGTCAATATCGGTTTTGGTCTCCTCGGCAAGCTGCGGCAGGGTGGAACCTTCGACGTGGAACGCCGCGAGATCGCGCCACAACTGTGGCAGATTACGGAGACGCACGTTCATATCGATGGACGCGCTCTGCTTTTTAAAACGATTGGACAGCAACAGGATGAGATCAACACCGACTT
>JBDTDX010000294.1:0-8420 GCA_039922815.1 Granulicella sp. | reverse complement strand
CGGATCCACCGAGGAACAACGGGGCCTTGCCTGCGGGCAACGCGAATCCCATGAGGGTTTGCCCTTCCGAATAGAATTTTCCGCTGTCGAAGTCCCTCCATGTCCGACTGGCAGATAGACGTCACTCGTGGTTGCTGTCGCGCAGTCGTTCCCGTAACGAGGCGTGGCTAACATCGCTTCGCCAATCATCCATTCATATCCGCGATCGGTGGCATTCTCAAGTCCATAAGCCTTCATGTGCTGCGGAAAGGCGATGGGAGCGGCACCATCGTCCAAGGGTAGCCATCCTCCGCAAATCTCTTCGCATTGCTGAAGAGATAAGGCGCAAACCGCGCATGGAGCTTCGCAGAATCCAGCATGATCCTGGCGACCTTTGGCGAAAGGCTCCACGAAAGCTCGCCCAGACCCATCGAACTGTGCAGGCCGGCCCACTGCGCGTTGCGCATCATGTAGATCTCCATGGCTATGGCAACTGGCGTGCTAATACAGGGGGAAGCCGGCAACCCTACTCGCGTCCGCGGCTCCTTTGCCTCCAGCCCAACCAAGCCCGCTGGCACAGCAGCCAATCTCAAATGAGGAGCGTTTGCCTGCTCCAGTAGCCAAGGTAGCTGGATACGTAAGGCCACGAACCCTCAAAATCATCCATCAGAAACATGCTTGGTCATGGTGGGGGGCATCTCTGGTCTGTGTGCTGCGATCATTTCGAGAAGCCACTCTGAAGAGCCTTAATTATTTAGAGCTCGATAACAATTTTTCCAAAGGGTCCACTCTCGACAAGGCCAAAAGCAGCGTCGAGGTCCTCCATCGAAAACCGCTTCTCACCGAGCAGCGGCAAAAGTTTGCCTTCATGAGAGAGGACTGCAGCCTGGGCTAGTATTCTCCCGTGGTGTGCGCGATTTTCGCCTGTAAGTAAAGGTAACAAGGTGAAAACACCAGAGTAAGTTGCGCCCCGAAATGAGAGAGGAGCTAGTGAATGCGAGCCCCATCCCAGGGCACTCAGTACGTGTCCTGTATATCGTTTTACTGACGCGAAAGAAGCATCGAGCGTCGCACCGCCAACGGTGTCGTACACAATGTCGAAGCCCTTCCCTGCGGTATAGGCAGAAACATACTCTTCTACTGAAGTCGATTGATAGTCGATCGGAATGGCTCCAAAATCCTCCACAATCCTCTTTTTGTCGTTGGAGACTGTGGCGAAGACGTTTGCTCCATAGGCGCGAGCGATCTGAATCGCCACATGACCGATCCCGCCGGCACCAGCGTGAATGAGTACCGTTTGATTCTCATGTACCTTTGCACGGTCAACGAGTCCTTCCCACGCCGTGATGATGCTCAGAGGCAGTGCCGCTGCCTGACGCATCGAGAGTTCGTTCGGCTTGTGAGCGAGAAGATCGGCGTCAACGACAATTCGTTCAGCGAGCGTGCCTTGCAAACCTCCAACTCCGCCAACCAGACCATAGACCTCATCACCAGACTTGAATGTGGTGACTGAGGAACCAGTTTCTTCAACTATTCCCGCCATATCCAAACCAAGTACAGCGGGTAGTGGCTGTTTTGCGTGGTCGGCTTTACCCGCACGGATCTTTGTGTCAAGTGGGTTTAAGCCAGCGGCAGCGATTCTGACTAAAACCTGATTTACTTCGAGGGGTCGTTGCCCCAATTCAATTTCACGAAACCTTCGACCGGCTTCATCAACGGACCACGCTTTGTAACTCATCTTCTACTCCAATTCACAATCTATTCGGCTGCCTTGGCGACGAGTGTTTCGATGACTGCGATACTCGCAAGCAGGTCTTGGGCCAGGTTGTGACGTTCTATGAGGTATTGCGGGCTGTTATAGGCAACCCATACCTTACCTTCATTATCCTGCCGGACCAGAACCTTCAGAGGCAAGTCGATCGCAACGGTCGCGGAAGCCAGCATCAACGGTGTTCCTGCCTTAGGACTGCCGAAGATCAGCAGCTTTGTCGAAGGCATAGCCATACCCACTTTTGCTGCCTCCCCACTATGGTCTATGAGTGCGAAGAGAGTAATGTTCTTAGCCTGCAAAATATTCTTTAGCCGATCGGCTGTCTCATCGACTGAATACCTACTCAATCGTTCTTCGAGTCCTTTGTTCATGACTTCACGACCTTAGCCAGAAATCGTCTCATTGCCAACGCAATCTCATCAAGATGGGTCTCCAGCGCGAAGTGACCTGTATTTAGGAGCTGGACAGAGGCGTTGGGATTATCACGACGAAAAGCCTCCGCTCCTGCGGGGAGGAAGTAGGGATCATTTTCCCCCCAGATGGCGAGTAGTGGTGGTTTCCACTCTCTGAAATATTGCTGAAATGCTGGATACAATTTGACGTTATCCGCGTAGTCGAGGAACAGGTCCAACTGGATATCTGTATTACCCGGACGTGCTAACAGAGCAGCATCGAGCGTGTAGCCTTCAGGCCTAATAACTTCAGGATTCGTGATACCCGAGGCATACTCCCTACGCATCCCTTCTGCGTTGAGTCCCGCACGAATGGCTTCCCGATGTTCCGAGGTTGGCTCGCTCCAGTAACGGCGAATAGGTGCCCATGCATCACCCAATCCTTCCTCGTAAGCATTGCCATTTTGCGAGATGATGGCAGTAACTCGCTCAGGATGAGCCATGGCCAATCGAAAGCCTGTCGGCGCGCCATAGTCGAACACGTAAAGCGCATACCGAGTGAGCTTGAGCGCGTTTGTAAATGCTTCGATCGTGCGTGCTAGTGCATCGAAGGAGTAGTTATAGCCACGTCCAGCCGGAACCTCAGTAAATCCGAATCCTGGCAGATCCGGCGCAATGACTCTGAAACGGTCGGCGAGCTGCGGAATGAGTTCTCGGTACTGGAAAGATGAGGTTGGAAAACCATGCAGCAGAAGCAGGACGGGGGCATCGACAGGCCCAGCCTCGCGGTAGAAGACGTTGACGCCATCAGCCATTACACGGTGGATTGAAGTTTTCGGCCATGCGGTTGTCGAGGTACTCTGGTGTGATTGTTTGACCGTTGAGAAGAGAACGTTGAGGCCTTCTGCCATAGTTGGGTGCGAAATGACAGCGTCCCGCAGAACGGTGTAGTCGGCGTTTGCCTGAATTGCCATCTGCACCACGGTCATTACCTCGCCTGCCTCCGCCCCGACCATTGTGAAACCAAGAATGCGGCCACTTTCAGGAGAGAGCAGGGCTTTCATAAAGCCGCTGGTTTCGCTGATCGTTCGGGTGCGAAGGACAGAGGCCATCGGTAGCCTCGCCACCTGAACAGCGATTCCCTGCCGTTTCGCTTCCACTTCAGAGAGACCAACGTGTGCCACCTGCGGGTCGGTATACAGGCACGATGGCATCAGGCGATCTTGCGTGGACCGATTACCGCCGGCAAGATTGTCACGAATGATCCGAAAGTCATCCATGGATGCGTGAGTGAACTGCGGACTGCCAGCGCACTCCCCGATCGCCCAGACATTGGCCGCTGTGGTTTCAAGGCGATCGTTGACCTGTATCCAACCTTTCGAAGTGAGTTCGACTCCGGCTAGATCGAGGCCGATACCCGTAGTATTTGGGATGCGGCCAGTGGCCACCAGAATGTGACTGCCAACAACTTCCTTTTCGCCCTGCGAATCTTCAAGCGTAAGCCAAACCTGCTCTCCGGAGCGGCCTTTGACACGAGTAATATTCGTAGAGTTGATCATGTCGATGCCTTCAGAGGCAAGGAGTCGCTGGAGCTCCGCAGCAACATCCGGATCTGCGCTGGGAATGAGTTGATAAGAACGTTGCAGGATCGTGACCTTGCTTCCGAAACGCCGATACGCTTGAGCAAACTCAAGTCCGACGTAACCGCCTCCGATCACGATGAGATGCTCAGGCAGACGATCTAGCTCCAGTATCTCGATATTTGTCATCGGCACGGAATCTTGCAAGCCAGGAATGGGTGGAATCGCTGCGTGCGTGCCAAGGTTGAGAAAGATGTGCTCCGCAGTAATCGTCCTCTGACCTCCATCGTTGAGTTGCACCACAAGCGTCTTCGGCCCTGTAAACCTGGCTTCACCCATGACCAGTTCCGCGCCGGTTGATTTGTACTTGTTCACATGGATCGCGACCAACGCCTCTACCATCTCCCGCTTACGTCGTCGAACACCTTCCATATCGATCGAAACCGGTCCAGTGATCGTTCCGAAATCCTGTGCATGATGAGCAAGATTCGCAACCTTGGCGCTCCATATTTCGTTCTTGGCTGGAAGGCAGTTGATATTGGGACAGGATCCCCCAATCCACCGCCGCTCGATGACCATAGTTTGCTCGCCGGACTGCGCCAAATGCCATGCGAGATACTTTCCGCCCTCACCGCTTCCGATAATTACGTTCTTACAATGTTCGGTGCTCATACATACCTTTCCAAAACGATTGCCGAAGCACAAAGAGAACTGAGTCTTTAATTTAATTCCTGAGAAAATCGAATCGAAGAAAACACAACCTATCCTTCACTCGAAACGCGGCTAGCTTCCATATAGGGTTTGACCCAGAGTGCCATTTGCAACTGCATCGACTTACACCACGCACGATGCATCATTTCGACCTCTTCGCTCGTGTGCCGTTTGGATGCGAGATAAGGTTTGATAGTTTCGTTAATGACTGCGACGAAAGCAACAATATCACTAAGGGGCACATACGGCGTCGAGTGCACTCCGTCAGTCTGGTTTTTCTTGACTGCTGTGTGGCGTAGGGCAATCTCCTGCTGGTAATTGAGCCAATCCTGGTCGTAAGGTCTCAGGCAGGTATCCGTAATCCATTGTTGAAAGCGCAGATTGCTCTTTGCCAAATATTCAGGGATCGGCTTTCCTTCAGAGGTTCGTGAATGCGCGGCTAGATGCGGAATGCTTGCGATAATTCCGATGCGCCAGTGATTCACAATCTTCTCCGCCTGATCAGCCAGTACCTCCCCGGCGAGACGAAGAGACTGCCAATCCTGTTCTGTGAATCCAGTACTGATCTTCAGCTGTTCCAGCTCTGGAAGCGATACCGGCGACAGACTAACTTCTGCCTTCCCATAGGAATAGCCGGGAATGCTCTCACCCAAATCCTGCATACTGTCTCCTTTCAATCTGAGTTCTCGATGAAAAGAACCGATACCGACATATTCAGCATCGCTCATTTAAACTTGTCTGTGAACCTTATTCATCTTGGCAGAGCGAGCCCGGACTGACTGAGCTAGTTTCCGCAAAAGCCACCTTCCCTGCGAGAAGGCCCCGCTCCGCTAAACTAGAAACTTACCCTCACGGGACGCCGCATGCCAGCCGAAATCATTCTCAAGCAAACGCCAGACGAAGCCGCCCTCCTCGACAAGCGCGAGCAACTTGCTACCGTTCGTACTACGCTCGCAGAACGCGAATCTGAGCTGGCTCAAATCCGCGCCCAGATCAAGACCTTCGAAGGCCGCTACCTCCGCCAGGTCGGCGTCCTCTACGCTGCCCTCGACGACCTCGAAGCACGCATCGCCGAGCGCGAAGTGGACCTTTACGACTCTGACTCCGCTCGCCACCGAGCCGAGGAAACCCGCCAGCGCGCGCAGGAAACCCATGATGCCGCATATGGCGAGGCCCACGAAGCCGAAGAGTACGACCCACCGCCGAGTCTCAAAACTCTCTTTCGCGACGTTGCCAAGCGCATCCACCCCGACTTCGCGCGTGACGACGCCGAGCAGAAGCACTTTACCCTGCTAATGGCCCGTGCCAATCAGGCCTACACCCGCGGCGACATGGAAGCTTTGCAGCGCCTCCTCGACGATCACCGCGAAATCAACGCCTCCATCGCCGGCGAGGGTGCCGCCGCCGAGTTGCTCCGCATCACACGCCAGATCCAGCACGCCGCGCGCGATATCGCCACGCTCGAAGCCGAGCGGCACACGCTGCTCGCAAGTGAACTCGCTCAACTACACCTCGACGCCGAAGCCGCCGCTCGCGAACACCGCGACCTCCTGGCCGAGCTTGCCACCAGCCTCCGCGAGCAGATTACCGATGCCCAACACCGCTTCGAACTCATCGATCGCCAGATCGGTGCCTATGGACGATAAAGTCAAAGCCAGTCTCCAGCACATGCCTACTGGCACCGCGCTTTCACTCCATTCCACACGCTCCGGCATCATCGCCCGCGGCCTTCGCGACGCCGCTAACGCAGCCTCAAATCCGCACTATCGGCACGCCGTCACCAACTACAACGCCCACAACTTCCCCGAAGCCGCAAGCAGCTTCCGGATCTCCGCCGAGCAAGGCCACGCGGAGTCGCAGTACCTACTCAGTACGATGTTCGATGCCGGTCAGGGCCTGCCGCAAGACGAAGCCCAGGCCGCCTACTGGGAGCGCAAGGCCGCCGATCAGGGCCATGCCTACGCACAGGCCAACCTCAGCTTTCGCTATTACGCAACCAACGACTTCTCTGAGGCTTTCGCATGGTGCCAGCGCGCTGCTTACAGCAATCTCGCTTGGGCGCAATACAACCTCGGCCTCATGTATCGCAAAGGTGAAGGGGTTCCGCAAAGCAACACCGAAGCTGCCCACTGGTATCGCCTGGCCGCCACCCAGAACTTTCCCGAAGCCCAACAGAAGCTAGCTGACCTCTACAATATTGGTGAGGGTGTGCCTCTCAGCTACACGCAGGCTGCAGCGTGGTATCGCAAGGCCGCCGATCAAGGAAACGCCGAGGCCCAGTTCCAACTCGGCCACCTCTACGCTATCGGCCACGGCGTAGAGCACGACTACACCCAATCCCGCCACTGGACACGTCAGGCCGCACTTCAAGGTCACGAACAGGCACTTCGCGAACTTAAGCGCCGCGAGTACCGCGACCCATAGAGCAGTGTTCGCAATCAATATGGAATTATCGTAGTCTTCTTGGAAATGCGCATCAGGAGATCTAACCGTATGCCAATGACACGACGTAGCTTTCTTCAGCAAGGTGCTGCCACCGCCACCATACTTACTGCAGCTCCATTTCTGCTGGCCGATCCGCTGGGTCTGCCTATTGGTTGCCAGACGTACCCTGTCCGCGCCACCATCAATACGGATTTCGCCGGGACGATGAAAGGCCTTTCTACAGCGGGCTTCCAGACCATTGAACTTTGTTCGCCGTTTGGCTACAAGGATTTTTCCAGCCTGGCGCGGTACAAACCGCAAGAGCTTCGCAAGATGCTGAATGACTACGGTCTTACCTGCATTAGCTCGCACTTTGGCACCGATGAATTATTCCACCATGCGGAGGAGCGTATTGCGTGGGCCAAGGAGTTTGGCCTGACGCAGATGGCTACGGCCAGCCTCGGCTTCGCCGCGTTGCGCAAGGGCGTTCCGCCCACCGTGGACGATGTAAAACGCGTCACTGATCTCTTCAACACCTTCGCTGCCAAGGCGCACGATGCAAACATTGTTGCAGTGTTGCATAACGAAGGCTTTGAAGTTACGAGTATCGACGGCAAGCGCGTCTACGACATGGAGATCGAGCAGTTGGACCCAAAGACGGTGAAGCTGCAGTTTCAGGTCTCCACCATGCGGAGTGGTTTTGACCCAGTGGATTACTTTGGCCGCTATCCAGACCGCTATATCTCCATGCACTGCCAGGACTGGATCATTGGCCCTGATGGTAAGGCGAAGCAGGTGGCGCTGGGCAAGGGCGTGGTGGATTGGAAGAAGGTCTTCACTGCTGCAAAGAAGGCTCACATCAAGAACTACTTTGTTGAACTGGAGGAAGATCCCGCATTGATGCCGCTAAGCGTTCCTTACCTGAAAAGGCTGAAGGTTTAGGGAGCATCCGAATGTAGGTTATCGGCCCACATTCTCGTGGGCCGCCCAAGACTATTCCACTTCATGAACCCTCAGCATCATGGATGCTGTGACCTGAACCGCAGAGTTTGCGCAATGCCAACAAAGTCCGCCGCTTTCAGTGAGTAAACGGGCCTCGCCACTAAGGTGGCTTCCAGATTCCGCTCGTCGACATGAATTCGTAGATAATCACTTCATGAAACCATCGGATGCTTCGTCTTTGCTTTCTTCTCGCCGTTCGTTTTTGAAGACCTCCGGGCTTGCAGCAGCAGCTACTGTGGCGTACCCAGCAACGACGACTGCAGAGGCGCAGACATCCGATAGTGTCAGCTCCCCTACCCATAGCGCAGCGATCCATGAGACTGCCCAGAGTCCTGTCACCCTTGTGAACATCCTCCAGGGTACGGATTCCACATCTTACTTTTCGCGCGGCAATACGCTTCCTATCGCAGCGCGTCCCTTTGGCATGGGACATTGGATTCTTCAGTCAAGTGACAGTTCTCCCTGGATGTTTCAGCCGGGCATTCGTCGTATACAGGGCTTTCGATGTACCCATCAGCTCAGCCCATGGCTCGGGGATTACGGCCAGGCGACCTTCCTTCC
>JBDTDX010000293.1:0-2672 GCA_039922815.1 Granulicella sp. | reverse complement strand
ACCACCGCAGGCTCCTGACCCTCCAGGACCCACACCATCACATCTTTCGGCTGCAGGCCGATCAGCCGCGCAATCACGCCCACGATCCCGCCCAACTCCGGATGGATGCGAAATACCGTCGCCTTGAGGGCCTGGCCTGCGGTGTGAAACGGCTGCTCGCCCTCGGGCGAGATCAGGATCGGAACCAATCGCCCGCCGCCGAATGGCGTAAGGATCCCCACCCGAAATGGTGTCGTATTGTGCGGTACATTCAGCAGCAAGGTTCCAACGAACCCATTCGCCAGGTCATCCGGCAGGTCCATGTGCCTGCTCTCGACGTGTATCTTGCCATACTTGTCTATTGTGCGGCTGGTCATTATGCCGGTCGCGGCTTCTACCGTAAAGTCGACGGGCTTTGTAAAAAACGGCCCTTTCTGTATGTGATGATTGCTCACTAACCGAAACCTACCCTGCTGCGTGTACGTCGTCGCCTCATCGTCAATCGATCCATCGACAAAGCGATAGATCATGCGCATCGTCACTTCATCGCCCTGCACGAACTGCGAAAATTCACCTGTTGCGATGGTTCTTCCATCCTCGGAGCGGGCCGTCATAAACCGATGCATCGGCCGTTGAATATGTTTCACTGCAATTCGTTGTGCTGGCGCTGCGCCGCCCAACATTGTCGCTAAAAATGCGGCTACCAGGAAGCTTCGCTCCATCAAATCCCTCGTTCTAATGATCAGCTACATCAGATGCTCAACATCGCAGTGCGAGAATGGGCGTCTCACAACCGGCTCCAAAATGACGATTTGTACAGGTCCTATATCAAACGATTCTTTTGGACGTCTACTAGAAGGATGGAATCGCTACAGATTGATTGAGCATCCGGTGAGCCAGGAGCAATACCTTGCAAGACGAAGTTCTCATCCTTGGTGGCGGAGTGGCAGGCTGTGCCGCTTCGATCGCACTCGCCCGCAAGGGACGTAGCGTAACGATGATTGAACGCGAGCCCACACCACGCCATAAAGTCTGCGGAGAGTTCTTAAGCGGTGAGGCGCTTGAGGATCTGCATGCGCTCGGCATCGACGTGGCTTCGCTTGGCGCGGTGCCCATCGGTTACGTTCGCCTCGCCGCCGCCAGACGCTCTGCGGAGGCTCCGTTGCCTTTTCCCGCAGCCTCGCTTACGCGCAAGACGCTTGATACAGCGCTCCTTGCCGAGGCCGTCGCGGCTGGAGTCCGCGTAGAGCGCGGTCGCAGTGTGCTGTCGCTCAATCGCGCGGCAGCCGACGTCTGGCAGGCTACGCTCGATGACGGCACCACTCGTGAAGCCCCAACAGTTTTTCTTGCCACCGGCAAGCACGATCTCCGCGGCCACGCGCGCCCGAAGGACCCGGAACAGTGGGTCGCTTTTAAGATGTATTTTCGCCTGACTCTCGCGCAGGCCGCTGAGCTGGCGGACGCCTCCGAGTTGATGCTCTATCCAGGAGGCTACGGCGGTATCCAGCCGGTAGAAGGCGGGGTTGCGAACTTCTGCTGCGTGGTGCAACAGCGTCATCTCGCACGTGTGGGCCATCGCTGGGAAAGTTTTCTTGCGAAGATACAGAAGGAATGCCCGCATCTTGCGATGAGACTGGACGGTGCGGAACCGCTGCTGGCCAAGCCAATCGCCATCACGCACATTCCGTACGGATACATTCGCGGCACAACCGAGAATGGCCTTTACGGCATCGGCGATCAGGCAGCCGTCATACCTTCGTTCACCGGTGATGGCATATCCATCGCACTGCATACTGCCCGCTGTGCCGCAGAGGCTTATCTTGCGGGAGTGCCGGCACCGATCTTTCAAGCCAAATTGCGCTCCGCACTGCTGTTTCAGATGCGCCTTGCCGAGGCTGCCGCCGATGGCTTGAATAACCCATTCGCGCGTGCCGTGCTGCCGTTTTGCCTCAGGGTCTGGCCCGGTGTGATGCGCGTGACGGCCAGGCTCACACGCATCGCACAGCACGCCGCTGCTGATCCACAGGCAGTCGCCAGCTGAAATCGAGCCGAGTAAAGCTCGGCTTTTAGTAGTCGAATCTTTCCAGGGGAGATGCAATGAAACCCTTCGCAGTCTTTGCCCTCGCGGTGATACTCGCTTCAGTCGCACTTGCCCAGCATCAAACCTTCACCGTCAATCCCGATGCCAGCGAGGTCAAGATAACGCTCAACACGACACACGAGGTGGTCCACGGCGCGTTTCACATTCAATCCGGATCGATTGAGTTTGACCGCAGTGCTCCTAAGATGTCGGGTTCGGTGGTTGTCCTCGCCGGTACCGGCAAGACCGGCAATGGCAGCCGCGACAAGAGGATGAACAAGGAGATACTGAAGGTCGAACAACACACAACGGTCTCGTTTGAGCCGAAGTCTTACTCTGGCGTTATCGCTCCGTCAGGAGACTCGACCATTCAGGTAACTGGTATCTTCACGCTCCTCGACACGCCTCACGAAATTACCATCCCCATGCTCGTCCATATGGAAGGTGCAATCGCAACGGCCAAGGCTCATTTTTCGGTACCGTACATCCAGTGGGGACTGAAGGATCCAAGCCTATTGTTTTGGAGAGCGGACAAAGACGTAGCAATTGACCTCTTACTTAGTGGCCAGCTCTCAAAATAGAGAGCTGCCTTCTATACATGCAATGATGCGCG
>JBDTDX010000292.1:0-5474 GCA_039922815.1 Granulicella sp. | reverse complement strand
GGCGATTTGGCATTAGTAGAGAACTACAACTGACGAGAAGCGCGTTTTCGTGGACTTATAACATCACCATGGAATAGTCATGTTTTCCCAGCAACAATGGCGGACCCTGGGCACGACGTTCTCTGTGATCCTGGCGCCGCGCAAACCTTCGATGTAACAACAGAGGGCTGCCCACAGAGGTGATGCCTTGGCGCTCTCATCGGTATACAAGTCGAGTCTTCATATGATGGATGCAGTCGGGAAGAATGTATTCTCAGTCGCGGACCGACGGGCAGGAAGAAGATTTGGGCGCACCCCAGGTCATGAAGTAGCAGAAGGCGACAAGGTTGATGAAGTTGGCCTCCTGTCGATTGAGGGTTGTAAATGAAGAGTGAATGGCTGCTGGCAGTTGTGGTCTGGTGTTCCGCATTCGAAGTCATGGCAGCACCACCCCCATGTAGCGTGTTGAAGGGGAGGAAGGTGAGTGTAGCCGAGATCGGGCTTCCCACTCGAGGAGCCGTGGTCAAGTCGGCCAAACAGGTTAACCTGCATGGCACGGAGTTTTGTAAAGTGCTTGGCGAGGTGCACGCGATCGATCCCAACGCGGATCCGATCCGCTTCGAGCTGAACCTACCCAAGACCTGGAACAAAAAGGCCGTGCAGTTCGGCGGTGGCGCATTCGATGGCTATGTCCAGACTGGTCTCCGCACCACCGTGGTGGGAGATAAGCACCAGCCTTCTCCGCTTGAACGAGGGTACGCCACATTCGGCAGTGACTCCGGCCATCATCATCATTACCTGCTACCCGACATTTTGAACGCGCTTAATGCGAAGTTTGCTCTCAATGTGGAACAGAGGAAGAACTTTGCCTCCGATGGGCTGAAGAAGACCCATGACGTCGCCGTCGCGCTGATGAAAGTGCGATATGGCGCGGCACCGGCACGGATGTACTTCGTTGGGGGATCGACGGGTGGCCGTGAGGCCATGAAGGTCGTCGACCGATGGCCGGAGGACTATGCGGCGTGGAACAAGATCGAGAGCGACCTACAGTTCATTAGGGTCTCGCAGGCGATGTACGACAAGGGACCGAGTGGCCAGGCGGGCTCGTTGCCGCCAATGAAGACGAAGCTGCTGTGAAACGCGGTACTCAAATCCTGCGACGCGCAAGATGGGCCCACGGATGGGATCGTCAGCAATCCGGATGGCTGCTACTTCGATCCAGCGGCTCTGCGCTGCCCCAATGGCAGAGACCGCAAAGGCTGCCTATCCGATGGGCAGGAGCGCACTGTGCCGGCGTTCGCGACACCGCAGGTGTCAGACTTCACGGTGATGAACGGAATCCACTCCGAACCTGGGTACAACGTGGTTCGGGGTGCCGATCTGGTCGGCAGCATGGGCCTCTTCCGGCATCCGTTTCATCCTCCCATCCCGCTGTTGAACTCGCTCTACTACCTCGTCGGAGACGGCGTGCTGCGGTTTTTTCTCACAAAAGATCCTCACTTCGACGCGCTCACCTTCGATCCGACGACCGGAGGTCCTGGAGGCAAGTGGGTTCCGGGCATCCTTCAGCAGTCGGCGGAGGATGACGCTAGCTTGTCCGACATCACTCCCTTTGAACGTCGCGGCGGGAAGCTGCTACTGATCCACGGGACGGCTGACTCGACCATCCCAACCGATGCTTCAGTATTTCTCTACCAACGTCTTGTCGACGTCATGGGCCAGGCACGCGTGAACGGGTTCGTGCGACTGTATCTCATCCCCGGCTTTGGGCATGGTCACGGGGTTTTCAACGTCGGCTTTGATACGGTCGGGATTCTGGACGCCTGGGCCGACAAGGACGACTCGCCAACCGAACTGATCGCCTCCGATCAAAATAAGGGAACCCGCCGAACGCGTCCGATGTGTATGTGGCCGAGCTGGCCGAAATACGTCGCTGGAGATCGCGACAGCGCTGCAAGTTTCACATGTGTGGGGAGCCACTGAGCACGGAACGACTGGACCTCTACTGCGTTCCGCAGTGTGTATGCGAGAGTGCTCAATTTTCGCAGATGCGCACCGGCTGATTCTCTTCAGACCCGACCTTATGGCAAGGTTTAATCATCCTCAAGGTGAATTGATCGGGCTGCGGCCCTAATCGCTTTGAATAACATCGAGCTCGACCGGGTCGTCTTCTTTCATTGTCTTGTACCCTTCTAGCTTGATGGAGCTGCAGTGCACGAACACATCATTGCGGTTTGCGCGTCCCAAGAATCCTAGGGCTTAAAAAATGTGTGGCGGAGGATTTTATCGATCATCTCTGGTGTTTTGGGTAGTGTCTCGATCACATCCATTGCACTCCGCTCACATGTGTCTTGATTGCGTCGTCGCTGGCTGGTGACAGATATCTCATCACGCTCTCCAGGTCGCTATGGCCTGAGAGCTTCATTACCGTCCGAAGGTCCATTCCTGATCGGAGCAGGGTAGTGATGTATGTCGCCCTGAACTTGTGGAGGAACCACTGGCTGCACTCCTTATTCTTCTTCAAGCACGTAGCACATGCGCCGCAGTTCAAGCCAGCGTTTTTGACGGCTCTCTTCAGGGAGCGCAACAGCTTCCTATTAGGCTGATCTGACGCCGTACCTGTAACGAGCTTGCGTGATGGGTTATGCTTGCGATACTCGCGTAGCTTCTCAAGTAGATCGCCGGGAATTGGAATGTCCCGCTGCTCCTTGTCCTTTACCTTAAACTTGTATTCAGGCTTGGACCTGACCCTTAACACACCATTCTCAAGGTCGATGTCGCGCCACATGAGCAATACGGCTTCCTGATCCCGTAGACCAGTCTTCAGCAAGAGCTCCAAGATCATCTTCATGGGATCGGTATCGTCGATGGCATCGAATAACGCCTTCAGGTCTTCTGGTTTGTAGATCTCGGGGAGTGCTTCCTCGTAGCGAGGCCGCGTAGGCGACAACTCCTTAACATTCAGCTTGATGTGCCGGAGAAACGCCATAACGCGCTGGTGGCGATTGGCCACAGTGCGATCCGACAATCCTCTCTTCCGGAGATGACGCTGGTACTTGAGAATGTCCTCGGGTGTTAGTTCATCGGCGTATGTCTTGCCGGTCATCTCCAAGAAGTTTTCGGCAGCCGTCTCGTAGACCTTGGCGGCTGACGAGGAACCACGATCCTCTGTAGCTGTTATAAATCGCCTCAGCTCTTTCATCAGGTTCAACCTGCTGGGTTCTTCCACGATCTTTACACCGGCACTGACTGCAGAGTCCTTCGCGGCGAGAAGATGGACGGCCTTCTCCCTTGCAGCCATGGCCTCACCGGCATGTTCTCCGGCATCCGTGTAAACCATCTTCGCTCCGACATAAGATCGTAGCTGGTACTTGCCTTCTCGGTACTCTCTCTCTAACCCGGCTACCTTCACCCATCCAGGCTTCACCCTGCCATTTTTACCGATCACTGCCGGGTATCGCTTCCACGATCCGTCCTCTGTCTTGCAGAGTCTAACGAGTGTGACTCTGCGATTCGCCATGCTGTACTCACCCTCAACAGCAAGATTATCATGCTTTACCTTACAAATGCCTTACAGTCGAAGATGGAACCTGGTTTTATATTCATTCTAAAAGTGATAGCAGGATATAATATAGAATCCCCCCTCTCCGCCACTCACTTTCAGAATACCCTTTCAAACTCAAGTGAATTGCTGAAGACCCTGTCGTTAGCGGTAATCGCACATGTCTGAGCGTAGTTATCTTGAGTGCATTTTGGTTACCCTTTTCCCGCTCTATTACCCTAAACGGACACCAAATGAGGGTGATGGACACCAATGCCAACACCCAATGTTCTGCGCAAGGTAAAGATTGATGGGAAATGGCTGATGCTGCCTGTGGTAAAGGTGGGCGATCGATTCGACTGGAGCAAGGTCGTCCACAAGGGCCAACCCATGGTCGTCACGGAGGGCACGTTCTACCTCGAGTACCGGGAGCAGGGCCAGCGAGTTCGCCGTGCTGTCGGCAACCACTCGACAAATATCCCGTTACCTCGTCCGGATTCGCCTATAATCCCGTTCACGCCGTGTCCACATTGTATGGGTTCTCCGCGTTCAAGCTGCGCAATAATATTGCCTATACAAATGCTGGCGGCCTGGCAGATCCCACCCCAACCGTCGCATTACAGTTGGGTAAATTTCCCCCTGTCAGCACCTACACCTCCTCCTATAGCCAGGTCGTTGAGCCCGATGTTTCGCTCTCCAGAATCTTCTTCTTAACAGGGTCTTCTAACAGCTCTTATTACGGCGCTCCGGATAGCATCGTGGCGTACGACAAGAACAGCGATATGCCGCTCACAACCATTTCTTTGCCCTTCGCTACCATTGAAGGCAACACCTCTTACACTGGCGTAGACCTCATTCGCCGGGGGCAGGATGGCATTGCGGCTCTTACCAGCGGAGGGCATATCTACCTGCTGCGCGGTCCCGTGGTTGTGCCCCAAGAACTCAACACAAACACCGCAGCCACCATCACCACAAGCTCCGCCTCCACCCTCACGCATGGCTATGGAAATACAGTCCTGACGCTTACCGGAAGCAATTTCACCCAGGCACTGCAGTCACCTGGAACGGCAACTACCGGACGACCATCATCTTGGATGCAACTCACGTAATGATTGCGATCCCAGCTTCCGACCCGACTACGGCCGGAACAGGATTGCTTGTCGCCACCAATCCGGGCGCACCGGAGTCGGCCACTCTAACAGTTACTGTCAACTAGATCCAGGATAAGAACTCTACGCGGAAGGGATCCTGTAAAGGTTTTGGCTTGCGAGGGACGTCTGTCTAAGCTAACCTTACTTTATTTTTCTGAAAGGGAAACTCAAACGATGAGCCAGGTTCGTCTCCTTGTCGGCACACGCAAAGGCGCATTCATTCTCACGTCCGATGGTGCACGCAAGAACTGGGCTGTGGCCGGTCCGCACTTTGCCGGGTGGGAGATGTATCACCTGAAGGGTTCGCCCGTAGACCCGAATCGCATCTACGCGTCACAATCGTCAAGCTGGTTTGGACAGATCGTCCAGCGGTCCGATGATGGCGGGGTGAACTGGACGCCGGTCGGAAACAAGCTGGCCTATGAGGGTGTTCCCGGGACGCACCAGTGGTACGACGGCACCGCGCATCCGTGGGAGTTCAAGCGAATCTGGCATCTGGAGCCATCGCTGAGCGATCCAGACGCGGTTTACGCTGGCGTCGAGGACGCTGCGCTATTCCGCTCGACCGATGCGGGGCAGAGCTGGCAGGAACTCTCCGGCCTCCGTAAACACGGGACCGGGCCGGCATGGCAGCCGGGCGCGGGCGGCATGTGTCTGCACACGATCATCGTGGATCCGAAGAATGAGAAGCGAATGTTCATCGCCATCTCGGCAGCCGGTGCCTTTCGTACGGATGATGGGGGCGAAACGTGGAAGCCTATCAACAAAGGACTTCACTCACCTTATATTCCTGACCCGGCGGC
>JBDTDX010000291.1:0-3653 GCA_039922815.1 Granulicella sp. | reverse complement strand
AGCACACGGGCAATCGCCTCATCCGGCGTATCCCCCACGGCGGAGAGGTGTCCCATCTTCCGACCTTTGCGTGGGCGCAGCTTCTCGTAAAGATGCAGCCGAACCCCCGGAACGTCGAGCGCGCGATCGAACCGCGGCTCTCGCGGCGTGCCGTCGGGGTTGATCCAGATCTCCCCGAGCAGGTTCGAAATCGCGGCAGGCTGCACCACGTCGACGGAGCCCAGCGGCAGGTCACAGACGGCGCGCACAAGCTGTTCAAACTGCCCGGTAACGCAAGCGCGCTCGCTGGAATGGTAGCTGTTATGCGGACGCGGCGCGAGCTCATTGACCAGCAGTCGACCATCCACGGTTACAAATAGCTCGACCGCAAGAATCCCCTCAAGCTGAAAAGTGTCGGCGGTCGACTCAGCGATAGCGCGTGCCTCTGACTCCATCGCAGGCGCGATCGGTGCAGGAATGACGCTCCACGCAAGGATCTGGTGCTCATGGTGATTCCACGCGGCGGGATAGACCTTCACCTCGCCAGAGGGCGTACGCGCAACGAGGACGGAGATCTCGCGCTCGAGCTCCACCGCCTGCTCGACCACGCCCGGCCCCTCGCCCAACGCCTCCCACGCGCCGCGAACTTCAGCCTCGGCATCTGCGGCGGAGCTAAACGAAATATTCGGATTGAAGCCGACCTTCCCCTGCCCGCGCCCGTCATAGCCACCTCGAGCACTCTTGCAAAAGCAGCGCCCTCCGAGCTCTGGAATCGCCGCGCGTAACTCGTCGAGTGAACGCACAGCGCGATACGCCCCAATGGGAAAGCCGTTGCGATGCAGCCAGTCCTTCTGCGCGATGCGGTCCTGGATGATGGCGAGCATCGCGCTGCCGGGGCGCATCGGCACAAGGCTCGCGGCGGCATCCATGCTGGCGATAGAGATCTGCTCGATTTCGAGCGTGACAACATCGCATCCGCGCGCCAGATTGGCCGCCTCGCGGGTGTCGTTCCAGCCAGCCTCAATGCAGTCGTCCACGACAAATCGTGCGGGGCATGCGGGATCTGGGTCGAGCACCTGGATGCGGTAGCCCATGCCGCGCGCTGCCATGGCCGTCATGCGTCCAAGCTGACCGCCACCAAAGATGCCAATCGTCGCACCGGGAAGGATAGGCTTTCGTGCCAAATTGCTCATGCGTCTCTGCCATCCTCGAGTGTCTGCGAAAGGACCTCGTCGCGACGACTCTCGCGCCATGTCACTAATCTTTGTTGGAGCGCAGCGTCGTTCGTGGCGAGGATCGCAATCGCGAGCAGACCGGCATTCGCCGCACCGGGCGCGCCGATTGCCAAAGTCCCAACGGGAATGCCCTTCGGCATCTGCACGATCGAGAGCAGAGCATCCATCCCTTGCAGAGCGGTCGCCGGAATCGGGACGCCCAGGATAGGAACGACGGTCTTCGCGGCCAACATGCCGGGGAGATGCGCCGCGCCGCCCGCGCCAGCAATGATCACCTTCAAGCCGCGATCGATCGCGGTCTCCGCGTATTCAAAGAGCAGGTCCGGCGTGCGATGCGCGGATACAATCCGCACTTCATGCGCCACGCCGAACTCGCGCAACATCTCGACAGCAGCCTGCATCACCGCGTAATCGCTGCGGCTGCCCATCACCACTCCCACTTGCGGAGCATTTGCCATAGAGCCCGATTATATCGGGGTACGCGCGTCCGGCTTCTATCGTTTGCCAGAGAAATAACTGATTGCCAGATGAACGACCGTAAGAACGCTGCCGAACGCGGCAGCCAGGCCCTTCATCCGCTGCACCGCCTGCTCGTGCCGTTGCACACGATCTTCCAACTGGTGCAATCGGCCCGGTTGGCCGATCCCCATTAATTGTTCCATCTGACTCTTTAATACCTTCAGGTCCGCGAGGGCCCGTGCCTCAAATTCGGTCATGTCATCGCCCTCTCCACGTGGCTCACGCCACCGGGACATTGGTAAATACTGCGCTTGAAAATCGTGAGTAGAGCGGCGGATTCGAGCCGTCATACATGCGAACAAAGTATCGCTCCAGCTGCGCCACACGAGGAATCGAAAAGCTGCGAACCGTACTGCGCAACACCAGATCCTGGTCAACTGACGGACCAAAGTCCCCATCGCGTAATCGCACCTCAAAGCCACCCCCTGTGGGCGGCGCTAGTCCTGCATCCAACTGGATCGCGGTGTCGGAGACGCTGACAACAGTCATCTGCAAATTCGCCAGAACGCTGGCTGGTGCGGGCAGTGCCGTCTGCGGCAGCAGCGCGTCAGTGGCGACGGATTCAGAGAGCGTCAGCCCCAGGCTCTCGGCCCAGTCGTTCGCGAACGAGATGCTATAGGTCAGCAACTCCGGCGAACCAGCGCCGCCCGTGATCGTCACTCGGCGAACAACGACACTCACGGTATCGTCCGCAGTCGTCAGTGCGAGCACATCGCCGGGCCAGATATCTGCAATCTGCTGTGGGTTCGCGGCTAGATAAGTACCCGCTATCGCCGCCGCCCGACTGGAGGAAAAGCTGACAATAGCCAGCGCCGCGGCCTCGCAATCAGCGGTGCTGCGCGCCACCGGCCTCACGACTCTGCCAAGCCACGCGGCAGTACCTGGTGCGTTGCCCATCGCTTCCTGGGCAACACTCGCCGCGTCTTCGAGCCGTGCCACAGCCCTCTGCCGCGCGCGATACGTGACGGTTACAGATTCTCCTGGCACCGGAATGCGTCCCGTGAAAAATGTAACTCTTCCAGTGGCATTTAAAGTACAGTCCACGCCCTCGCCGGCTGCGCCGATCAACCGCGTCTGCGTCTGTCCGCTGGTCAGGGTGCTGGTCACCCACGCAGATCCGGTCTGCGCGATGCGGCAATAGCCCATCGAACCAATCAGTTGAACGCTGTTGACGGCTACGAAGGTGCAACTCGTTGGCGTGGTAGCAATCGGCCCTGCGCTCGCGCTGTCGTAAAGAAAAGTAGCAGGCGTATTTGACGAGACGCCAAGGTCCACCAGCTCAAAGACGGCCTGCATCGGCCAATCGATCAGCCCCCCACCAAAGGACTGCACCGCACCATCCACCATCGCATAAAAATTTTGCAAAACGCGCTGTGTCTCCGCGCAGTGAAGCCGTATCCGTAATGTGTAACGATGGCCGGACTGAATGGTATAGCTCGTTCCAACTTCGGTTCCGCTAAGAAATGGAGTGACCAGTGTTGCGCCGCCACTCTGCCGCACGTTGTATCCGGCAAAGCAATTCGCTCGCGTGGTTGGTCCCTTATAGAGCCCGCAAATAACGCCATCGCTTCCGGCATTGAGCTGGAGGTTGCCAGCTTCGAGGACCAGCGAACCTCCCATCTCCACCGCGTCGATCGCGGTAAGGGTCGTCTGCCCATCAAAACCGTTCCCGCCGCTCATGACCAGACCTGCGCCGGTGCGAAGATGCGCTCCAGGATCGATGACGCTCCACGTCTGCGGGTTGACGATGCCAACGTTGAAGCTGTCGTTCAAAAGATACGCACTGCCTCTGGCCTTCACGGGGACAAAAGGCGATTCCGCCAGCTCAAAGACATCCGTGGTGCCATCGCCTTCGAAGACCTCTGTGATGTAAGCCGATGGCTCAATTGCTCCGGTCACGGTTACATCATTGGCAAGCTC